>JANQME010000102.1 GCA_028280205.1 Longimicrobiales bacterium | reverse complement strand
CCGGCTGCGGCGCCCGACGTGCGCACGGCGAGCCGCATCGAGCGTGAGGGCCGTTGGTGGAAGGGATAGTACATCGCTCCGGACACTCCTTGCGCGAGCGAGGAGGTGACGATGTCGGATACGACGCCGACGACCTCGCGGAGCTCGGGCTCGTCGGCGCCCACGTCGACGGCGACGGTGCGGCCGATCGGATCGTCCTCGCCGAAGACGGACGAAGCGGTCCGCTCGCTCAGAACGATGACCGGTGTGGCGCCGGGTGCGTCGGTCCGGGCCAGGTCCCTGCCGGCCACGAGGCGGATCCCCAATGCGTCGAAGTACCCGGGCCAGACCGACCGCTGATACACGGTCGGCCCCCCGCCGCTTCCGTACGCCTCGGGAGTGGCGATGGCCACGTCGTTGCCCGGATCCCGGATCGGGAGCAGCGTCACGAGCCCGATGTCGGAGACTGCGGGTGTCGTGCTCAGCCGGTCCGACAGCTCGGAGAAGAACCGGATCGTCGCTGCAGGATCGGGATAGTCGTCGCTCGGGATCGTGATCTCGGCCGTGAGCAGTCGTTCGGTCTCGAACCCCGGATCGACGGACCTGAGCGCCGCGAAGCTCCGTACCAGCAGACCGCTCCCCGCCAGGAGGACGACCGTCAGAGCGACCTGGGCCACGACGAGGACGCGACGGAAGGCGGCGGACGAGCGGTCCCCGGTCGCGCGTGACCCGCCGCGCATGGCGACCGAGGTGCCGGCACGTGCGACGCGCCACGCCGGGATCGCTCCGAAGCCGAGCACGGTCACGAGCGAGAGGCCACAGCCGAACGCCAGCGTGGACCCCGACAGCTTCGACTCGATCGGCCCCAATTGATCCATGGAGACGAACGCGACGATCCCCCGCTGGAGCCAGGTGGCGAGGGCGATCCCGATCACTCCGGCCCCCAGAGCCAGGAGCGCGTTCTCGGTGAGGAGCTGACGCCCGAGGCGACCCCGCGCGGCGCCCATCACCGAGCGGATCGACATCTCCGCCGACCGCGCGTTCCCCCGCGCGAGGAGAAGCCCCGCGACGTTCGCGCAGGCGATCAGGAGAACCAGCGCCACGGCGGCGACGAGCATCCCCAGGACCGTGCGGTAGTCCTCGACGAGGGCCTCTCGGAGGGGGGTGAGGTTCAACCCCTTGTCTTCGTTCGTCCTCGGGTACGCCTCGGAGAGGCGCGCCGAGATCACGTCGACTTCGGCCTGTGCCTCGGAGCCGGTCACGCCCGGTGCGAGGCGGCCGATGAGCAGGAAGTTGTGGAACTGTCGGGCCGTCGCCCAGCCCTCGTCCTCGTGGAAGACCAGGAAGACGTCGACGTCCTGCAGGATCCGGAAGCCGGGTGGCATCACGCCGGCGATCCTCACGGGGAGGCCGTTGATGGAGACGGCGTCTCCGATCAGATCCGGGTCGGCGCCGTGCCAGAGTTGCCAGTAGGCGTGCGCGAGCATGACGACGGGCTCCGCCCCCGGCCGGCCGTCGTCGGGCACGAAGTCCCGGCCGAGGAGCGGCGCGACACCGAGCGTGGAGAAGACTTCCGGGGAGACGTACATCGCGCGCACGCGGTGCGCGTCCCCCTCGCCCTGCGCGGTGCGGCTGATGCCGAACGACGTGACCGCGGCGAGGCTCGCGAACGACTCCGCCTCCGCTCGATAGTCGATCCAGTCTCTGCCGGAAACGGTCCGTCCGACCTCTCCGGAGCGCGTGACTCGACCGAGCACGAGCTCGTCGGACTCCGGATAGGGCAGGCTCCGGAAGAGGGAGGCGTCGAGCACCCCGAACATCGCGACGCTGCCGCCGATCCCGATCCCGAGGGTGGCGATCGCGGTGAGCACGAAGCCGGGCTGCTTGGCGAAGGAACGAAGCGCGATGCGGGTATCCTGTACGAGATCGTCGAGGACCCGTGCGCCCCGGACGTCTCGCGCGCGCTCCTTGTGCCGTTCCACGCCGCCGAACGCCACCAGGGCGCGCCTCCGGGCTTCCTTCGGATCGACCCCCGCCTCGACGTGCAGTCGGGTCTCCATCTCGAGATGGAAGCGCATCTCCGAGTCCATCTCGTCCTCGATCGACTTCTTGTCGAAGAGCACCCGGAGTCGTCGCATGATCCATTTCAACCCGCTCATCGCGCACCTTCCTCCGCGGTGGCGAGGATCGCCTCCACCGCATCGCGGAAGAGGCGCCAACCTTCCTGCTCGGTCCGGAGCGCGGCCCGTCCCTTCTTCGTCAGCTCGTAGACCTTCACCCGCCGTCCGTTCTCGGCCTCGCCCCACTCCGACTCGATCAGACCGCGATCACGGAGACGGTAGAGCGCCGGGTAGAGCGATCCCTGATTGACGTGCAGGGTGCCTCGACTCAGCAGTTGGATCCGCTTCGACACCCCCCATCCGTGCAGCGGCTCGAGCGCGAGCGTCTTGAGGATGAGCAGGTTGAGGCTGCCCTGGAGCAGATCGGCGCGGCTCTTCGTCATCCGGTCCTCCCGACGTCGGGCCGGGGGACGCGAGTCCTCCGGCCCGGTGGATTGTCGACAGTCATAGTATGATAGACGACAATTCAGGGCGTAAGGTTGCAGGACGAGCCGAGAAGCCCTCGGGGGCTACGGCGCGCTGATCCCCGCCCGCAGGGGCGTCTCGATGAAGTAGGCGACGGCGTCGATGTCTCGATACTTCAGCCCCACCAGCCCCCAGTACGGCATGCCGGCCACGGAGCCGGAGAAGATGTAGCGCCGCAGATCCATGGGCGTCTCGGCGAATCGCCAACCGGACTGGAGGAACGACGGGGGCCGCAGCGTATCGCCTTGGGTGACGAAGCCTCCGTCTCCACCGCCGTGCAGGCCGTGACACTTCGAGCAACTGATGTTGAAGACCAGGCGTCCACGCTCGGAGCGGGCCTCGTCGCTCTCCCAGGCGATCGTGTCGAAGACGGCTTCGTCGAACGCCTGCATGGCCATGGCAACCGAATCGGCGCGGGTCGGAGCCTGGGCCTCATCCTGGGTCTCGGGGGCCGGCCCGCACGCGACAATCGCGTGGGACGAGGTGAGAGCGAGGAGTACGGCGAAACGGCGCATGGTCTCCCTCCTTGTGCCAGGGTCGAAGAGGTAGACTCGGCATCGACACGCGCGATCGCAACGTAGGTGCAGGGAGTATGATCCCGGCGGTGAGTTGGAGGCCGGCGCGGCGGACGATGGTCCGCGGACACGCCGAGGATAATACTACGATGTGGTTATATGGAAGGCGCAACGGAGGCCGACGAGGCGAGGGCGTGCCACAAACGCCGAACGGCGGCCTGATCCGAGGATCGAGCCGCCGTCAACGCACTCGGATTGTCCGATTCGCTGAGCTTACCAGCTGGACTTCCGCACGCCGGGGATCAGCCCCTGCAGGGCCATCTCGCGGAAGGCGATCCGGGAGATCCCGAACTTGCGGTTGTAGGCGCGCGGGCGACCGGTGAAGTTGCACCGGTTGCGGATGCGGATGGCGCTGGAGTCTCGCGGAAGCTTCCGGAGCTTCGCCGTCGCCTCGCGCTTCTCGTCGGGCGTGGCCTCCGGGTCCTTTGTCACGGCAACCAGGGCGGCGCGCTGCTCGGCGTAACGAGCAGCGATCTCGATGCGCTTGTTGTTCTTCTGAATCTTGGCCTTTTTCGCCATGAGCCGTTGATTTCCCCGTGGTTCGTCAGCCTAGAAGGCTAATAGAAACCCTCCGAGGATCAACGGGTCGATGGCCGTACGCGCCCGACGACGCTCGGGGCGCGAGCCGCAGGTTGCCGCGGCGCGCTCATTGCGCCCACTCTGTCGACTCCCTTCGCGCCTTGCCATAACCGAGGGCCTCCTTTCAAGACCGGAAGAACAGTCATGCCGAGCCCCAACCCTCTCGCGACCGTCCTGGGGACCGCCGCGGTCGTCCTTGCCGGCCACCTGACCCTCACCCCTCTCGCCGCGCAGGACCGTCCGACCCTCGCCGAGGACGACTACGGGAAGTGGGAGCGGCTGGGGGCCGCCACGATCTCCGACGACGGGCGATGGCTGGCGGTGCAGATCAGCCGGGTGAACGACGAGGACGAGCTCCGCATCCATCGGACGGACTCGGACAGCGTCGTCGTGGTTCCGTACGGCTCGAGGCCTGCCTTCAGCGACGACGGGGCCTGGCTCGCCTACTCGATCGGCATGTCCGAGGATGCGCAGGAGGCCGCCCGCCGACAGGATCAGCCCGTGCGCGACAAGCTCGGGCTTCTGGACCTGCGCACCGGAGAGCAGACCGAGCGTGAGGAGATCGCCTCCTTCTCCTTCTCGCCGGACGGCCGCTATCTCGCGCTGCGTCGCTACAAGCCGGAGGACAAGGAGAGCGACGGCGTCGACGTCATCGTGCGGGACGTGGCGGAAGGCACGGACATGCTCTTCGGGAACGTCTCCGAGATGGAGTGGCAGGACGAGGGCACGCTGCTGGCCATGGCGACCGACGCCGACGACCGGGTCGGCAACGGCGTGACGGTGTACGACCCTGCGAGTGGCGTCATCCGCCGACTCGACAGCGACGAGGCCCACTACCGCCAGTTGAGCTGGCGCGAGGATGCCGACGACCTGATCGCCTACAAGACCGTGGTCGACGAGGCGTTCGAGGACACGGCCCACGTGGTGCTGGCGTGGACGGGTCTCGAGGACGGACGGCAGGCCCGCCGCACGCTCCATCCCGGCGAGAACCCCGCCTTCCCGGCATCGATGCGGGTCGTCGAGTTCCGGGACCCCCGTTGGTCGGAAGATGGCTCCGTCGTCTTCGTCGGCATTCAGGACCGCCGACCGAAGCCGGATGACCCCTGTGCCGAGCCAGCCGACGGGGAGACCGAAGGCGCCTCCAGTGACGGGGCCTCCGACGAGGATGAACGCGACACTCCCGAAGAGGGCGATCCCGCCCCGGACGAAGAAGATACCGAGAGCGCCTCGAGCACACCGGACTGCGACGAAGAGGACGAGGATGCTCCGGGCGTCGAGATCTGGCACACGCGTGACGTCGATCCCGTCCCGCAGCAGCGCGTGCGCGAGAGCCGGCTTCGTGAGGAGAACCACCTCGCCGCCTGGGGGCCGGAGGACGGCGCGTTCGTGCAGCTCGGCGACGACCTCACGGAGGGCACCCTGGTCGTGGGCGACGGGGCGCACGTCATCGGCCTCGACGAGACCCCGTACGAAGAGCACGCGATGTTCCGGCAGCAGTACGCCGACATCTACTCGATCGATGTCGAGACCGGTGCCAAGACGCTCATCGGGGAGCGTCTGACCGCGGTCGGCGCGGCGAGCCGGGAAGGGCGCTGGGTGCTCTGGTTCGAGGGCGAGCACTGGTACTCCCGCGACCTCGAGACCGGCCGGACGCACAACCTGACCGAGGGGGTGCCGAGCACCTTCGCGAACCTCGACGTCACGCCGACGCGGGAGCAGATGCCGTCGTTCGGGACCGGGGGATGGCTGGAGGATGACGAGGCGGTGCTCCTCTACGACGAGTGGGACGTCTGGGAGATCCGACCGGACGGATCGGGCGCGAGGAAGCTGACGGACGGAGCCGACGACCAGATCCGCTACCGCGTCGTGCCGATGGACCTCGACGGGGACGACGACGGCTACGGATCCGACGAGGACATCTACTACAGCGTCTACGGAGAGTGGACGAAGAAGGCCGGCTACGCTCGTGCCGAGCCCGGCGACGAGCCCGAGATGCTGATCTGGGACGACAAGTCGATGGGCGGCTTCTTCGGACGCCTGCAGAAGGCCGAGGATGCCGTCGTCTTCGTCTTCCGTCAGGAAGCGTACGACGACTCGCCGGACTACTTCGTGGCCGGGCCGGAGCTGAGCGATCCACGACAGGTCACCGAGACGAATCCGTTCCAGGCCGACTACGCGTGGGGCCGCGTCGAGCTGATCGACTACGAGAACGAGTGGGGCCGGCCGCTCCAGGGCGTGCTCACGTATCCGGCCGGCTACGAGCCGGGTCGCGAGTACCCGATGATCGTCTACCACTACGAGCTGCTCTCGCAGGGCATGCACCAGTACCAGGTGCCGGACCCGGCGCGGTACTACAACCAGCAGATCTGGGCGCAGAACGGCTACTTCGTCTTCCGACCCGACATCGTCTACCGGGACCGGAGACCGGGTCAGTCGAACGTCGAGACGCTACGCCCCGCCGTGGCGGCGACGGTCGCGGCGGAGCCCGACATCGACGAGGCGTCGATCGGTCTGATCGGTCACTCGTGGGGCGGCTATCAGACGACCTTCTTCGTGACGCAGGACGACCTCTTCGCCGCGGCCGTCGCAGGGGCACCGCTCACGAACCTCATGAGCATGTACCTGTCGTTCTACTGGAACAGCGGTGGGACGGACGCCCGGATCTTCGAGATCAGCCAGGGCCGCATGCAGGTGCCTTGGTGGGAGGACTACGACTCGTACGAGGCCAACTCACCGGTCCACCACATCCAGAACATGGAGACCCCGCTCCTCATGATGTTCGGGACGAACGACGGCGCCGTCGAATACAACCAGGGCGTCGAGTTCTACAACGCGGCGCGCCGGCTCGGGAAGCAGATGGTCATGCTCTCCTACGACGGCGAGAATCACGGGCTGGCCCGCGAGCCGAACCAGCTCGACTACCAGCGGCGGATCATGCAGTGGTTCGCCCACTACCTGAAGGGCGAGCCGGCACCGGAGTGGATCGAGCGCGGACTGACATACCTCGAGCAGCAGGACCAGCTCGAGAAGAAGCGGCCGATCGGGTGAGGGGGAGCGGTCAGCGGCCGGCCCCTGCCATACGCTCCAGCTCGGTGACCAGCTGGGCGCCCGATCGGTGGTCGGGGTGCTCCCGTACCCAGGCGCGCGCGAGCTCGAGCGCCCGCTCGACTTCGCCGGCGTCCATGAGGACGTACGCCAGGCTTTCGTGCGACGGGAAGGCGTCGGGAAACTCGGCGAGGTTCATTTCGAAGAGGGTCCGGGCCACCTCCTTGTTTCCGGAGCGGAACAACCCCCATCCGAGGACGTCGAGCACACCGGGCTGAAAGGCCTCCGGCGGATGCTCGTCCCGGAGCGCATCGTAGCGGGAGACGAGGGCATCGGCCCCGCCCGACCGGAAGGCCTGTTCGAGCCGGAGGCGCATGAGTCCGGCGTGTGCCTCGGGGCTCTCGTGGTACTCGATGTTCATTCGATGGACTCGTACCGCGTCCTCCGGCCTGCCGGCCCCCGCGAGCTGGGTGGCGACCCCCGCGAGCGTGCCGACCCGGAAGTCGTACGCATCCGACTCGTAGTATCGGGCGCGCGCCGTGCGGTACGCCGACTCCAATGACTCCACGCCTCCATCCCGATGCTCCGCCAGAAGGAGGTCGACGAGGGGCATCGGGTTGAGCCGACCTGCGTGACAGGTGGCGCAGCCGACCTCGACGCTCTGCCGACCGGACAGCCGGGCCAGGTGACCGTCGTTGATCTCCCGCACCATCGCCATCATGACGCGGGCCTGTTCCTTCGCCGGCTTCTCGTCGGAGGCGTAGTCCCATTCTTCCCGCGGAAGGTCCAGCGAGCCGACGTGACAGTGCAGGCAGCCCTCCCCTGCGCGACGCGGCAGTCCGAGGGAGCGGGTGTTCTCGAGCATGACCCGCCCGAGTTCGGCGCGACTCACGTCCGCGGGGAGAACGTGGAGGTTCGTGTAGCCGTTGTCCTGCCACGCCTCGACCGAGCCCGGCGTCACGGACGCGAATCCGATCGTGAGGAGGAGGTAGATCGCCCGTCGTCCGTTCACCGCACCCATCGTCCCACCTCCTCGGTCCCGTGATTCATCGACCCAATCTGAATGATGCCGGCGCGCGCCGTGCCATCGATTCGACAGCGTCGTGTCAGGAAACGGTGAAGCCGCTTGCTGCCCCCGTCGCCCTACGAGACCTTGCGGCATGGTGGGACGTTTCGGCCTGCGGGGAGCCAACGCGGACAGGGTCGCGGTGGTGGTGCTCGGCGTCGCCTTCGTAGTGGTCGGGGTGCTCCTGGCGCAGACGGTCCTGGCGATGCGTTCCCACGAACAGGTGACCCGGACGGCCCTCGAGGACTTCGCGGGCTTTGCCGCGGACCGCATGGCGGATGCACTCGACGCGACCTTCTCGGCGCTCTTCCTCGACCGCATCGCCGTGGCGCGGGCGGCGCACGATGGCTGGGGGGAGGGGGTGTCCGTGCCGGTTCGGGGATATCCGCGCCTCTCGGCCGACGCTTTTCCCGTCTACTTCTCGGTGCGCGGCGACCGCGTGACGCCGAACTCCGGCGTGCTCGACGACTCGACGCGCGCCTGGATCGCCGAGGTGGTGGTGCCGCACGCGCGCGACGTGTATCCACGGCCGGCTCCATATGCCGTGCTTCGCGGACCCCGCGGCGCCGTGATCGTCTATCGGAAGGAGCCGTACGACGGCGAAGACCGGATCTTCGGCCTGTACGCGCGTCTCGACCGACTCGATCCGATCTACGATCGGCTTCTGCAAGAGGTGTCGATCCTGCCTCGTAGCGTGGCGGTGGACGGCGACGCGAGGCAACTGGCGTCGATTCGGTTGTACCTCCCTCAGGGGAACCAGACCCTCTTCGAGCGCGCGGCGCCCCAGCCCTCGGAGGTGGTCACGGCGACGTCGTTCGCGGGAAAGGCGGGACGGATGGCCGTCCAGGTCTCTTTCGACGCGGACGCGCTGCGGGCGCGGGTGCCGGGCGCGCAGGCAACGCTGCGGCCTCCGCTGCTGCTGGCGCTCGCGGCGCTCACCTTCGCGCTGCTCGGAGTGGCTGTCGCCCTCACCCGGCGCGCGGCGCACCTCTACGAGCTCCGGGAAGCGTTCGTCGCGAACGTGTCGCACGACCTGCGCACGCCGCTGGCCCAGATCAGGATGTTCAGCGAGACGCTCCGGCTCGACCGGCTGCCGGATCCGGCCGAAAGGGACCGGGCGCTCGAGGTGATCCAGACTCAGGCCGCCCACCTGGGCGACATCGTGGACAACGTCCTGCTGGCCGCGAGCCGCGGCGACGCCGAGGTGGTCCGGAACGAGATCGGTGTCGATGCGCTCCTGAACGAGACGATCGAGTCGCTTTCTCCGGCGATTCGAAGCCGGGGCGTGACCGTCCTGCGGCGTCACGCGGGTCCGACCGTCGCCTTCGTCGACCCGGCCGCGCTCCGACGCATCGCGACCAACCTGCTCGACAACGCGCTCAAGTTCGGACCTCGCGGACAGACCGTGACGGTGAGCGTGCGCAACGAGCCCGAGCGGCTGGACCTGAGTGTAGCGGACGAAGGCCCGGGCGTTCCGCGGCGCGAGCGGGCCCGGGTGTGGCAGAGATTCGAGCGCCTCCACGAGCGACACCCGGCGGCCGGGGGAACCGGCCTGGGCCTCGCCGTCGTTCGGGAGCTGGCACGACGACACGGGGGCGACGTCGAGATCGAGGACGCCCCGGGGGGCGGGGCGCGCGTTCGCGTCACCCTCGCGACCGCGGGGCCTCCAGCGTGACCGCTCGCGTGCTGATCGTCGAGGACCACGAGGACCTGGCGTTCGGGCTCCAGCGAAATCTGGAGTTCGAGGGATACGAGGTCGACGTCGCTGCGTCCGGGTCCGACGCGTTGACCACGGTGGCGCGTCAGCCGCCCGACGTGATCATCCTGGATCTCATGCTTCCCGACATCGACGGCCTGAGCGTGCTGCGCCGCCTCCGTTCGGGCGGTGCGACCGTGCCGGTGCTCATCCTCACCGCTCGCGGCGAGGAGCTCGACAAGGTTCGCGGCCTCCGCTCCGGCGCAGACGACTACCTCACCAAGCCCTTCGGTGTGCTGGAACTCGTGGCTCGGGTCGAGGCGCTGCTGCGGCGGGCGGGAGGCCGAAGCGGAGAGGCGGAGGCCTCGGTCCTGACCTTCGCCGACGTCGAGGTCGACGTGCGGGCACGAAGCGCGGTACGCTCCGGTCGACCCGTGTCCCTCACGCCACGCGAGTTCGACCTCCTCGTCGCCCTGCTGCGTCAACGCGGTGTCGCGCTGTCACGTCGGGAGCTGCTGCGCGATGTCTGGGGACACCGGGCGGAGGTGTCGACACGGACGGTGGACACCCACGTGGGCGAGCTGCGCCGGAAGCTGGAGGCCGATCCCGCCCGGCCGGAGTGGATCGTCACTGTGCGCAAGCACGGCTATCGCCTGGAGGAGGCCCCGCCGGAGGAGACCTGATCACCCGGCCGGCGCAGGTGCCGACTACAGCTCGGCCGGGTCGGCGGAGGCCCGCCGTGGCTTTCCCCGTCCTCCCAGGCGAAGTATTGCTCCTGACACCCCCGTGATCTCGCGACCGTACCCCGGAGCAGCTCGTGACGCCCGCCCGCGCGCCCAACCCGTCCTCCTGTTCGAGCCCGTCGCGCGCCCTGCCGCTCGTGGCTCTCCTCGTCGCCGGGCTCGTCCTCGCCCCGGAGGTTCGGGCGCAGGCGTTCGACGCCGACGCCTTCGACGCCTACGTGGCCGATGCCTTCGACGACTGGAACGCGGTCGGCCTGGCGGTCGCGGTCGTGAAGGACGACCGACTCCTCTTCGCGAAGGGCTACGGCGAGACCGAGCTGGGGTCGGGGCACGGGGTCGACGAGGAGACGCGCTTCTCGATCGGCTCGACGACGAAGGCGATGACGGCCGCCGCGATCGGGATGCTCGTCGACGAGGGCAAGGTCGCATGGGACGACCCCGTCATCGAACACCTGCCGTGGTTCCGCCTCTCCGACCCGTGGATGACCCGCCAGATCACGCTGCGCGACCTGCTCACGCACCGCGCGGGGCTGGGCAACACCGACCTTCTCTGGTACGAGCACGCGGAGAGCCGGGAGTGGATGGTCCGGCAGATGCGCCACGCCGACTTCGCCTACTCGCCGCGCTCGTCGTTCATCTACCAGAACCTCATGTACGCGACGGCCGGCCGGGTGATCGAGGCCGTGAGCGGGATGCCGTGGGCCGACTTCATCGAGTCGCGCATCTTCGAGCCGCTCGGCATGACCGAGTCGTTCGCGCTCCTGGAGCAGACGGAGGGTGAGCCCAACGTCGCGCGGCCGCACCACATCGTCGACGGCGAGCGTGTGGTCATCGAGAACGCGTCGGTCGATCCGGTCGACGCTGCCGGCTCGGTCTGGTCGAGCGTCGAGGACATGTCGCGCTGGCTGCGCATGCTGCTCGCGGACGGTGTCGCGCCCGACGGCACGCGCGTCCTCTCCGAGGAGAGCGTGGCGGAGATGTTCGAGCCTCAGACGCTCGTCACCCCCGAGTTCTTCTATCCGACGCAGCGGGTCACCGAGCCGAACTGGATGACGTACGGACTCGGCTGGTTCCAGCACGACTTCCGCGGCCGCAAGCTCGACTTCCACACGGGCAGCATCGACGGGATGGTCGCGATCGCGGGGCTCGTGCGCGAGGAGGGGGCGGGGGTCTACGTGCTCGGCAACCGGGACCACGTGGAGGTGCGCCACGCGCTCATGTACCGGGCACTCGACCACTTCCTCGTGCCCGACGACGTGCGCGACTGGAGCGCCGAGCTGATGCCGATCTACGAAGTCGGGGCCGAAGCCGCCGCGGAGGCGCGCGCGGCCCGCGAAGACTCCCGTATGGAGGGCACCTCGCCCTCGCTCCCCCTCGACGCGTACGCCGGCACGTACGAGAGCGAGATGTACGGTACCCTCACCGTCGAGCTCCGCGACGGCGGGCTGCACGTCTTCCGCGGACCCGGCCTCCAGGGGCCGGCCACCCACTGGCACTTCGACACCTTCCTGGTCACGTGGGAGGCGCGCTGGCGGGGCGACGGACTCGGCACCTTCGAGATCGGCCCGTCGGGAGACGTGCAGGCGCTGCGCTTCAGCGGGATCCGCTGGGATCGGGCGGAGGGGTCGTAGGGGAGCTCCACAGGACGGGAGCCCCACGCAGCACGCCTCTACATCGCCATCCGACGCTCGTCATGGGTGCCCCACTCCTCGAACCACTTCATCAGGTAGAGCTGGGTCCGCATGAAGTTCGAGGGCTTGGTGCTCGTGCCGTGGAACTCGTCCTGGAAGCGCATGAGCCGGGTGGGCACGCCCACCGCCTTCAGCGCCTGGTAGTACTCCTCGGACTGGGACATCGGCGTACGCAGGTCGAGCTCACCCGTCATGATGAGCGCCGGCGTCGAGACCTGCTCCACGTACATGAGCGGTGAGTGCTCGAGGTACTTGTCCGGGTTGTCCCAGGGATATCCCTCGTACCGGTGGTACCCCCACTGCACGATGTCGGCGGTACCGGCGAAGCTCATCCAGTTGATGACCGGACAGCGTACGCCCGCCGCGCGGAACCGGTCGGTGTGGCTGATGACCCAGGCCGTCAGGACCCCCCCACCGCTGCAGCCCGTGACGAATATGTTCTCCGTGTCGATGTAGCCGTCCTCGATGACGGCATCGACGCCGGCCATGAGGTCGTCGTAGTCGACGGACGGATACCCGTTGTCGATGGCGTTGCCGAAGTCGGTGCCGTAGCCGGTGCTGCCCCGCGGGTTGGTGTACAGCACCACGTAGCCGTGCGCCGCGAAGTTCTGATACGCGTAGTTGAAGCCCACGTTGTACATCCCGTGGGGCCCACCGTGGATGTGGAGGATGAGCGGGTATGCGCGCGTCGGGTCGAAGTCGGGCGGCTTCACGATCCACCCCTGGACGTCGGTGTCGCCGGAGCTCCGGTACCAGATCTCTTCGACATCCCCCAGCTCGACGCCGGCCAGGATGTCGGCGTTCACGTCGGTCAGTTGGTTGATCCGGCCCGGCTCGCCGAGTGCGAAGCGGACGACGTCGCCCGGCTTGTGCGGATCCGTGCGTGTGCCGACAGCCGTTCCGTCGTCGGACACGGAGGTCAAGGAGAGCATGTGGCTGCCCTGCGTGACCTGCCGGACCTCCCCTTCGGTCGACGCGAAGTGCACGTTCCGAGTCCCGCGGTCGCCGGCAGTGAAGTAGACCCCGGATCCGTCGTCGGCCCAGTTCAACTGGCCGGGATCGCGGTCCAGCTCCGCGGAGATCTTCCGCATGCCCGACCCGTCGATGCCCACCACGTGGAGGTCCGACGCGCGGTACGTCTGCGTCGTCCACGGGAACCCGATGAAGGCCACCTGTCGGCCGTCGGGCGACACGGTTGGCGCGGACCACGGACCCTTCTCGTCCACGATCTGTCGCACCTCTCCGGTCGCGACGTCGACCGCGTAGATGTAGGACTCCATGTACCGGGTCTCCCAGTCCTCCGAGAGAAGTCCGTCGAACACGATCGTGCCGCCGTCGGGTGTCCAGTCGAGCCCGGCTCCGAAGTGCAGTCCGATGACCGGAGCACCGATCTTGCCGGGTCCTTCGGTCAGTTGGCGGGGGGTGCCGCCGTCTGCGGGGACGACGAAGAGCTGATGCGCACCTTCCTCCTTGAAGCCCTGGTAGTCCTGGCGGAAGTGCACGTTGTCGATGATGCGCGGCTCGGCGGTCCACTGCGCGCCTTCGGGGCGGGGCGGTAATTGGACTGACCAGTCAGTCGGTTCCGGCACGAATCCGATGAACGCGATCTGCGTGCCGTCCGGGGACCACGACAGGCTCGACGGGGCCTCCTCTACCCGAGTCACCTGGGAGACCGCGCCCTCGGCGTCCATCCAGCGCACGAAGATCTCCGCGCTCCCGTCGTCGCCCTCCGTCACGTAGGCGATCCGCGATCCGTCCGGTGACCAACGCGGCGATCCGCCCTCGAGAAGGAACCGCTTCCGGGTGCCGTCGGCGTTCATCATCCAGATCTCGGACGTCCACGTGTCCTGCATCTTGTCGACGTGCGACCGGGTGAACACCACGCGCGAGCCATCCGGCGAGATCCGGGGATCGCCGACCCGTTCCATGTCGAGGAAGCGCGCGACCGTCGCCCGGGTGTCGGGATCGACGTCGCCCTGGGCCGAGGCCGGGGCGGGGAGCGAGGTCGTGATCGCGAGGGTCAGCGCGGCGGCAACCGCGAAGAAGGTGCGAGACATGTCGGATCTCCGGCGAGGGCGAGTCGTGCGACAACCTGACGGACGGCTTCTTCCGTGAGCAAGGGAGGGATCGGAGTCGACGCGTGGCGCGAAAGCCCTACCGCCCTCGCAGGTGCTCGTCGAAGAAGCGCGCCTGACGCCGGACGAGGTCGTAGCGGCTGGCCTCGGTGTCCACGGTGTGCGGCTCCGCCGGATAGACCATGACCTCGAACTCCTTCTCGAGCTCGATGAGCCGCTGGATCAGGCGGGCCACATCCTGGAAGTGGACGTTGTCGTCGACGAGCCCGTGGGTGATCAGGAGCGCGTCCTCGAGCCCCTCGGCGTAGTAGATGGGGCTCGAGCGGCGGTACGCCTCCGGGTTCTCGTGCGGCACCCCGAGGATGCGGCTGGTCCAGCCGTCGCTGTAGTGCGCCCAGTCGGTGACGGCCGCGCGGGCCACGCCCGCAGTGAAGACGCCGGGGTAGCGGAAGAGGGAGGTGAGGGTGAGGAAGCCGCCGTACGATACGCCGTAGATGCCGATGCGGCCGGGATCGACGTTCGCGTTCTCCACGAGCCAGCGGGCGCCCGCGACGGCCCCGTCGGTGTCCGAGATCCCCATCGACTCGGCGATGTCGGTGCGGTAGTCGCGGCCGAACCCGGCGCTGCCCCGGTAGTCGAAGTCGAGCACGGTATAGCCCTGCTCGAGCATGTAGTGGATGAAGCCGAGGTGCAGCGCGTAGCCGTAGACGCTGTAGCCTCGATGCGCGAACTGCCGGTAGCCGCCGCCGTGGATGTGGACGATCGCGGCCCGCTCCGCGTTCTGCGTCTCGGGTCGGTAGAGCGCGGCCCACACGGGGTCGCCGTCCGGATGGGGGAAGCGGACCATCTCGGGTGTGGCGAGCGGATGGCGGTGGAACGCGTCCGTGCCGCTGGCGGTTACACGGCGACGCGACGCGTCGGCGCCCGCCTCCCGCACGAAGAGCTCGGGCAGCATCGTCGACGTGCTGCTCACCACCGCGAGTCGACGGCCGTCGGGCGACCACCACCCCTCGTGCCGACCCCGTGCCTCGGTGAGCCGCATCAGCTCCCCGCCCGCGGCCGGCATCGTGTACAGGTGGTCCTCGGAGGGGTGCTCCCGGCTCGCCTGGAGGAGCCAGGTCGAACGGTCGGGGGAGAGGCTCGCCTGGCGGACCTCCCATGCGCCCTCGGTAAGGGGACGCAACGAGCCGTCCGGGGCCAGCAGCCAGAGGTGACTCCACCCGCCGCGCTCCGACGCGAAGACCAGGCTGCCGTCGGGTAGCCACTCCAGCAGCCCCGGCTGGATGCGGCCTGCCTGGATCGGGGGTCCGCCGAGCCACGCCTCGTCGTGGTCGTGGACGAGAACCCGTGCGGTCGCGGTCTCCGGGTCGATCTCCGCGTACCAGATGTCCCGGTGGTCCTCGCCCAGGAACTGCACGACGGCGCGCCGGCCGTCGGGGCTCCACCACGGGCCGTGCGGCACCGTGTTCTCCTCGCCCGCTTCCGCCACGTCGATCCAGCGCACCTCGACGGAGTCGGAGGGCACGGCTGGATCCACCGCGACGACGCCCAGGCGGACTACGTCGCGCGGCTCGCCGACCTTGGGGCGGGCCTCGTCGACCCGCGCGTACCCCGACGCGTCGAGGTAGTCGACGTACTCGGTCGCGGGCCGCTCGGGGCTGCGGGTGCGCGCGCGAAAGGTGATCCACCGCCTGTCGGGCGACGCCTGGAGGGCGTCGATCTCGACCCCCTCGGGGAGGGGGATGGCCTGGGCCGATCGGCTGGCCGCTCCGGCCGCGCGGCGCGCCTCGGCGGAGCGTACCTCCTGGCGCGTCTGCTCCCGCACGTGCGCGAAGAGCTCGTTCTGCTGGGCGCGCAGCCAGGTCGCGGCATCGGTGGGCGACGCCACGGCGCGGGTGGTGCGCCGCGCGAGCGAGGTCAGCGAACCGGCCGCGACGTCGTACCGGTAGAGGGCCCCGTCGGAGGTGAAGTCGAC
>JANQME010000096.1 GCA_028280205.1 Longimicrobiales bacterium | reverse complement strand
CCGCGGTCCCGGTGCTCGTCGCGCTCGCCACGACGACGGCTCTGCAGCTCCTCATCGACAACGCGGCCGATCCGACCAGCTACCTCTTCCGCCTGTTCCGACCGCCGGGCGGGTGGATCATGAGCCTGGTCCCGGGCATCATCGTGTTCATCCTGGTCTGGACGCTGGTCGACCTCGCCATGAAGTACGCCGACGGCCGCGAAAACGACAGCGACCTCGACCGTCGCGAGATCCGCCAGCTCCCCAACCTCATCGCGACCGAGCCGGTGGCGTCGATCCAGCGACGGATCCTGGCGACGGACAGCCCGGAACGACCCGTGGCTCGGCGACTCCTGTGGCTGCTCTACTACCTGGAGCACAACTCCGACGCGAAGCGTACGCACGAGCTCCTGCGCCACCAGGCCGACCTGGATACCGACCACGCCACCGCCGGCTATCGGACGGTCAAGCTCTTCATCTGGGCGATGCCGATCCTCGGCTTCGTGGGGACCGTCCTCGGCATCAGCCTCGCCGTGGGCGGCTTCTCGGAGTTCCTCACCACGAACCTCGACATTGACGACGTGAGCCGGGTCACGAACGAGCTGGGCAACGTGGCGTCGGGCCTCTCGTTCGCCTTCGACACCACTCTGCTCGGACTGCTCGCCGGCCTCACGGCGAACGTGGTCAGCTCGGGCGTCCAGAAGCGGGACGAGCGCTTCTACACCCGGCTCGAGGAGCTCGGGCTCTCGATCGTGGCCAACAGCCGGCCGGCGTCGGAGCAGGCTGCCGAGCTCGCGCAGACCATGCCGGCCGTGGGCGATCCCGACTTCGAGGCTCGGATGCGCGCGCAGCTCGAGGAGATCGGCATGCTCCTCGACCGGACGCGTCACGTCATGCAGGGCCTCAGCGAGACGTCGGCACGGATGAACTCCAGCCTGCACCAGTCGATGGAGTCGGTGAAGGCCACGGTCGACGAGCTGGGCCGCAGCATGGACCGGGTGACCGGCGCGCTGGGCGAAGATGCCCGCCGACAGGCGACGATCGCCGATGCCCTCGCCGCCGACGCCGAGGCCCAGGCCTCGGTCGAGCAGGCGGTCGAGCGGCTCTCCACCTCGATCTCCGCGTTCGGCGAAGGTCTCGCGGAGCTGCGTCGCGAGCAGAACACGCTGGCGCCGATCCTCGCGAAGCTGGCCGGGCCCCTCGAGCTGCGCCTGGTTCCGGGAGAGACGGCCAGGGGCGACTGACCGCTACGCCTCCAGACCGTCCGCGCGGCGGAGCTTGCTCCCGAGGCCGCGCGCGAGATTGCGATACACCACCGTCCCGATGTCGGGGCGGCGTCGCACGAGCGCCTCGAGCGCCTCCCGACGAAGCACACCGACCTCCATCGCACGTGTCGCGACCGCGCCGGCGGCGTGGGGCGTCTCACTCAGGAAGGCCACCTCGCCGAGGCACTCCCCGGGCCCCACACTGCCCAGGATACCGTCGTCGACCTCCACCCGGGCCTCTCCCTCCACGACGAGCACCATCTCCTCGGCGGGGTCGCCCGGAGCGAAGAGCCGGGTGCCCTCGGGCAGGGCGCGATGCTCGAACGACACGACCAGACGAGACGACTGCTCGGCCGTGAGCCCGCGGCAGATGTCCAGTTGCCGCATCAGATGCCGCAGGTGAGGACGCACGTCGATCGTCGCGAAGTCCCGGAGCACCCGCAGCCCGATCGACCGGGTCGGTTCGGGGGCCTCGAACGGCAGATCGAGGAGCGGCTGGAAGAGGCGGTACATCTTGATCACGTCGACGCGCTCCACGTCGTGGAAGGCCATCGCCGGCACGTACGCACACGGGAGGTAGTCCATCTCCAGCAGCGTTCGCTGCATGCGCGTCGCATGGGCGCCCACGTCGACTTCCACACCCATCGTGTCGTCCTGTTCGCACCGACGCGTGAGTGCGTGGAAGAGGAAGCAGATCACGTCGGGGCTGGTGTGGATCACCTCGAAGACGCGCACATGGCGCTCCACGTCGTCGCGCATGAAGCCGATCGCGCCGACGACCCGACCCTCGACCTGTGCGACCAGGTACGTGGAGTCGGACGCCGCCAGCCGGGCCATCCCGTACTGCAGTCGTTGGGGTCCGAAGACCTCGCGCTCGCGGATGCGTCCCCGCTCGATGCGCAGCAGGGCGGCGTATCCCGATGCGCTCAGCTCGCGGAGCTCGTACTCGCCGCCACCCGGATGGGCGGGTGTGTCACCGTCCAGGACTACGTCCGTTTCGAGCCCCACCCCGCCGAGGGCGATGTCGGCCAGGGGGTACGCCTCGGGGATGACGCGCGGGTGATTGCGCCGGAGCGCCAGCGCCTCGCCGAAGTGGCGGACGAGGAGCGCGGCGTGCTCCCGCTTCCCATCGAAGATCAGCTTCTGTGGAAGCACTCCGACCGGCACGAAGCCGTGCCGCTGAGAAATGCGTGCAGAGGCAGGGGCGTCGACACGCACCTCGGCGAAGCCGACGTGCAGTCGACCCCCGAGACGCCGGAGCCTCTCCTCCATGAGCCGACTTCCGATCCCGCGACCGCGCCACTCCGGGTCGACGACCAGCCGCCCGAACTCACCGACGAGGTCGGTATAGGCACCCATCTCGAAGAGCACTCCCGCAGCACCCACGACGACGCTCGTCGGCTCGTGCTCCGCCACGAGCACCATCGACGACTCCTGGAAGATCATGCGCTTGACCTCCCTGTTCTCGTAGAGGCGGGGGTGCACGTACCCCTCCCCGTAGACGACGCGAAACAGATTCGTGATCACTTCGGCGTCGTCCTCGGTTGCCTCGCGGAACACGATGTCGTCGAGTGGAGCTTGGACCATCGGAACCTCACCGGGATCTCTCGCGACTGTTCTCAACGTGGCCGGCCAACGGCAGACGCGCTGTCGGGGGCGCGCCCCATCCGGCCGTAGGGAGCTACACCCCCGTACCGGCCCCGGCGCCCACCCGCGCCTCGATGCGTCGCCGACGCACCCACGCGTAGATCGCCACGTTGAGCACGATCGCTCCGATCCCCAGCGCCCACTGGATCGTGGGGGTGAGCCCCGGAGGGTAGACGATCCGTACGAGGTAGTGCTCGATGAACCCACCCGGGTACGCCGCCCCTCCGGCCATCGCGCGCAACCGGTGCTCGAGGGGGGTCAGCGGACAGACTCCGCCCGCCAGCTCGATCCCCGCGCCCCACACCGCCGCCGGCAGGTGCACCCAGGGCGCCCGGCGCCATCGCAGCCAGAGCAGTCCGCCGAACATCACGAAGAGGATGAAGGCGAAGTGGAAGAGCACGACGAGCACGGCGAGCGTGCCGTAGATCGGGGCCGAAGGCATGGTCGGTCTCAGCTTACCGCGATCGCGTCCGGGCCCGCACCGTTCGGGCGGGGGGCGATCGCCGCGTAGCGGTCCAGGAGCGCGAGCATGTAGACGTCGATCGCGGCTCCGGTGAGGAAGCGCTCGGCAAAGGAACGGCCGGCCCGGGCGATCGCGGCACCGCGCTCCGGTTCGGCGAGCGCGCGGCGGGCGACCGGCACGAGGTCGTGGA
>JANQME010000423.1 GCA_028280205.1 Longimicrobiales bacterium | reverse complement strand
CGGTTGCGGGCCGCGAAGTCGCCCTGCTGCGTCTCGTGCAGGAGGCGCACACGCGGGTATCGGCGCACGATCTCGGCCGAGCGGTCGGTGGAGTTGTTGTCCACCATCAGGACTTCGTACCGGTCCTCCGGGTAGTCGAGCGCGAGCAGCGCCTGGACGCACCCCTCGACGTGTTGCTCCTCGTTGAAGAGCGGTACGATGATCGAGAAGTCCATGTCCTCCCTCGCCGGTGTCGATGCCAAATGGATGTGCGGCCCGGACGACCGTGTCGAGGTCGCCATGACGCGGGATGACCCCACGCGCGTCCTCCTCGTGCACCGGCGGCAGTTCGTGCTGGGGCCGAACCGCATCGACGGACGCCCGGACTGGATCCACGATCGCGTCGGTCGTCTCTGGCTCTCGCGTTGTCCCGAGCTACGGGTTCGACGCGTGGCGGATGGCGATGGGGCCGAGTGGTGGCTGCTGGGCAGGGCGGTCCAGTCCGATCCGGACGGGCCCGACCCCGAGGACGCCATCGCATCGGCGTCGACGGGGGATGTTGCCGCGACGCGGCGGAGCTGGGCCGGCCGGTGGGTGCTCCTGGGTGGAGAGACGGTGTACCCGGACGCGAGCGCCCTTCTGGGTGTGCTGTTCGGACGGACGAGTGAGGGGATCTGGGCGTCGAGCAGCCCTACGCTCCTGCGCCGGATCGTCCACGGCGCGCCGCCCCCTCCCAATGAGCCCCCGCACCTCTTCTACGAATGCGGACTTTCGTGGCATCCGCCGCCTGCCGGAGGCTGGCCGGGCATCCGCCGACTCCTTCCGAGCCAGACGCTCGATCTGGGGTCGTCGGAGGTTCGCCATGCGCCTGCGCTCCCACCGTGCGACGACGGGTTGACCCACGAGGAGCGCCTCGACGTCCTGTACGGTCGTCTCGTGGCCACGATCCGCGGCCTCTGCGAGGACACCCCGGAGCCGCCGTGGCTCGGGCTGAGCGGGGGGTACGACTCGCGCCTCATGCTCGCGCTCGCCACTTCGGCCTCGCTCGAGGTCCGCCCCTACACCTGGCTCTCCGCCCGGACCGCGCCCGCAGATCGCCACCTGCCCCCGGTACTCGCGAACGTCGTCGGTGTCTCGCACCTGTCTCTGTCCGATCGTGGCCGACGCGCCGAACGGCTGGCGGCCGTCCTCGAGCATACCGGCACAGCCGTGTCTCGCGGGGACGCCGAGCCGGTGCTGGGCGGCAGTCGCGCGGCCCTGTCGGGGGTGTCCTTCGGTGGGCACGGCTTCGCGCTCGCGACGGGCTTCTGGCGCCTGCACGAGCTGCCCCGGAGGCCCGGCTCGGCTGCCGACGCGGCGCAATCGATCTGCGCGCTGTTCGGAGAGCGCATCGACTCGGACGCGGGACGTGGCATCGAGGAGTGGGCCGAGTGGGCGTTCCGGCACGCCGAGCCCGGGCTCGACTGGCGGGACCGCTTCTATCTCGAGCAGCGGCAGGCAGGCTGGCTCGCAGCCAAGGAGCAGCTCTTCGACTTGGCGCCGCTCGAACGCTTCATGCCGCTCAACGCGGCGAGCACATACGCCCTCGTGCTGGGCTTCGACGAGACGTGGCGGCACGACTTCAGCCTCCAGGTGGAGCTCATCCGACGCACCGCCCCTGCGCTCCTCGAGCATCCCTTCAATCCGCCGGCTTCCGCGTTCGGCGTTCGGGAAGCGATGCGCCGAAGGGCCCGGGGTCTGGTACGGACCACAGGCCGCTGGGCCCGACGGCTGCAGAAGCGGATGTCGGAGCGCTGATCGCTACCAGCGGCAGATCCCGGTCGTGCCGGACGTGTCAACGACTCGGAAGTCGAGGACACGCATCGCGAACGTGACGGGCTCGCCCCGCCACGGGTTGTCGGCCACGATGTCGTCCGTTCGGTACTCCACCCCGTCGTGGACGAAGACGGCCGACAGGCCCTCCTTCCCCTCGTCCTCCCAGTCGAGGATCCACTTGCGAAACTCCACGACGGGCAGCGAGTGGCCCTGCAGGCGATTGCGCGGATTGGACGTGTGGCGAGGATCGATCTCCAGCACCTCGACCCGATCCTCCTGGAAGCCCCAGATTTTGATCGGGTTCGAGCCGAGCAGCAGGTGATTCGAACGGAGCCCCTCCGTGCGCAGATCGCTGAACATCGTGAACGCCCCGGTGGTGCGCAGGCCGAGGTACGGCTGCATCGCCCAGGCGACGACGAGCAAGGGGAAGATCACGCACCAGCGGGGGACGGCCCGTGACCACACCGGGACGCCGCCCCAGGGGGGCGCGCTCCGCGTCAGCCAGCCGCGGGCCAGGGGCCACACGAGGAGCAGCACGGTCGCGTTGAGTGTGAGACCCTGGAGCTGGTGGAAGCTCTGATCGTAGCCGTACAGCGCGAAGTAGCCTCCCGCCAGGATTCCGATCCCCGCGTTGGCGACGAGATACAGGTCGAGGCGGCCGATCGACCACTTCCCGACGCGTAGCGCGGGATCCTCCTGCAGAAGACGCCAGTACGGCCCGGGGACGAAGGCCGCGTAGAGCGCGAAGGCCATCGAGCTGAAGTCGAAGAAGACCATCATCGCCAGAACGGCGTGTATGCTCCACGAGAAGACGAGCATCGGGAGCTGCAGCCGCCGCACGAGAAGCGAGAGCCCACCCAGGAGCTCCCACGCGACGACGACGAAGGGCACGGCCAGGAAGAACGCCTGTGGCCACGGCAGCGAGGAGAGGCGGAGCAGGGCCAGAAGTCCATGTACGAAGTCGACGCCGCAGCTGCCGTCCGCGTCGAGAAACGCGTGGTTGAGCTTGTGGAATCCGGCGAAGGAGTAGACCAGGACGAGGAGGAGACGCACGGGCGGCAGGTAGCGCTCGACGAACGACTCGGGCGAGCCGCCTCCGCCCGCCTCCCAGACCGCGAGCGCGATCAGCAGGTAGAGGCTCGCGAAGAGGTAGAGGTTGTTGTGGTTGCCCGCGTCGGGGAACTGCAGGAAGAGCACCTGAGTGGCGGACAGCGCGAGGAAGGCCGCGAACGTCCTCGGCGTGACGCCCCGCATGCGGATGGCCACACCTGCGCACAGGAAGAGGGCGGCGCTGACCGGAAAGTCCCAGTCTTCGGTCAGGTCGATGACGAACGCGCACATGTAGAGCGCGGCGAATACGTTGAACTGCGTCGGGGGAAGACGGCCCCGCTTCTGCTCATTCGCCATCGTCGGTTCGCCTCCGGTGTACGAGATCGAGCGCGTTTCGGAGCAACTCCCGCCCGCTCGGGGAGGCTCCCACGGCGACCCCCGCACCCGCGCCGAAGAGCCCCATCCGGACGCCGAGGCGCACAGGGCGAGCCACCGACTCGAGCCAGCCGGGCTGGACCGTGACGATCAGGGCGGTCCCGGCCAGGGCGCCGAGCGTCGGCACGAGCGCCGGCCTCAGGAAGTCGCTCACACGGAGCGGCGAGCGCCGGGCACAGAATCCGAACGCCGGCAGGACCAGGGCCACCATCGCCGTGGTGTAGCCGCGCGCGACGCCGTCCGGCCCGCCGGGCAGCCCGACCGCCAGCGCCGTCAGGACGACGACGGCCGTCACCGCATTCCACGTGAGGTGCTCCCGCGTGCGTCCCTCGGACAGGTAGCACCACTTCACAACGCGGTTGGCGGCGTAGCCGAGCGCGCCCCACACCAGGATGCGGAAGAGCGGGATGGCCTCGGCCCACGGCTCGCCCAGCAGGAAGAGCACGACATCGTCTGCCGTGAGGAAGAGGAGCGCTGCGACCGGGATCACCACCAGGTAGAAGCTCGAGGCGAAGGTGCGGAAGTACATGCGATAACGCTCCGGCTCGTCTTGCAGACGGCTGAGCGTCGAGACGGCGACGCCGAGGAGGGGGAGGTGGAGCTGCCGCACGGGGAAGAGCGCCCAGCGCAGCGCGGCGTTGTAGATGCCCAGAGCGGCTGCCCCGGCGAAGCGCCCGATGAGGAAGCCGTGGAACTCGCGCGCGAGGTAGTTGAGGAGCGTCGTCCACGTGACGTCGCGCCCGTAGGCCCGAATCGAGCGGAGGTCGGGTCCGTCGGTCGTAGCGTCCGGGCGATGGCCCGGTGGGTCGGCTCGCCCGGCGACGGGACCCGGATCCGGCCGCCGACCGCTCGCCACCCGGAGCCCGACCCCGGTCGTGGCCCCGAGTGCGAGCTGCTTAGCGACGAGAGCCCAGGGGCCGGCACCGAGCACGGCCGCGGTGATCCCCACGCCGGCTCCGACGACGACTGCGGTCAGCTCCACGACCGCGATCCGCCCGAAGTTCAGCGTCCGCCGGAGCAGGCCCATGTGGACGTTGGCCAGCCCGCTGAAGAGGGTGGCGAGGGCGAGGGCGCACACGATGGCCGTGACCTCGGGTCGGCCGAAGAACCACGCGGCCGCCGGGGCGACGAGGGCGGTCAGGAGCGCGAGCCCCACGCTGAGGCGGGCGTTCAGGCGAAGGAGCGCGGCCAGGGAGCCGGGCTCGAGGGTGGGGACGTGCACCGTGGCGTGCGGTACGCCGAAGTCCCGAGCGACGGACGCGAAGCCCGTAACTGCGGTCGCCATGGCCACCAGCCCGAAGTCCGCCGGCGGAAGCAGGCGCACGAGGACCAGAATGGCCCCGATCGAGACCGCGGACTGGAGCCCCGACGAGAGCAGCATGAAGGCGCCCGAACGGCTTGCCCGCGTGCCCAGGTCGGGGCCGGCCTCACCGGCGCCCGGGTGAGCTGGGTCCGTCGTCGCGGAAGGCGGATCCGTCGTCATCGCGACCGCTCCACGGTCATCGGGCGGGATCGGACGGGGCCGCGACACCTCGGCCGGCGCCGGACGGGAGCACCGGTCGGCCGAGCACCTCCTCGAAGAACGAGAGGAAGCGGTCGATCTGACCCTCGGGCGTGAAGTGCTCAGCGGCGCGCCGCCGGCCCGCCTCTCCCATCCGGCGACGGAGGGGCGCATCGCGCACGAGATCGGCGAGCGCGTCGGCCATCGCGTACGGGTCCCGGCGTGGGACCACCCGACCGGTCACGCCGTCGTCGACGTTCTCGGGGAGGCCATCCGCGTCCGTGCACACCACGGGAACGGCCATCGCCTGCGCCTCGAGCACGGCGTTGCAGAAGCCCTCCGACACGGCTGCATGCAGGAGGACGTCGGCCCGGCGCAGCTCCTTGCGGACCTGGGCGTGATCCACGAGGCCCACCAACGTGACCGCGTCGCCGAGCTCCAGATCCTCGACGCAGGCGCGCACCGCGTCCTCGAAGGGGCCGTCTCCCAGGATGCGGTACTCGAAGGCCACCCCGTCGTCGGCCAGCCGCCGGAGCGCGTGCAGCGCGAACTCATAGCCCTTCTTCCAGTGGAGCCGGCCGATGCCGAGAATCCGGACCGGCTCGTCGCCGCCGTCGTCGCCGCCGCCGCTGTCACCGTCGGTCGGATCCGCAGGGCGGAGACGCGTCGTGTCGACGGCCGGGGCGATCAACGCCGTGGGGATGCCGCGCGTGAAGCCGCGCGTGCGCGCTCGAGCGAGGAGGTCCTCGCCGAGGAAGTGGGCCCCTGCCAGCACGGCCCAGACCGGTGCGTACGTTTCGGGGTCGTCCAGCCCGTACACGTTCAGATCGTAGCCTCGGAACGAAGCCGTCACCGGGGCTCCGGCGGCCGTTCCCAGATCCATGCGATGGACCGCCGCGGTGCCGAACTCGAGGTGGACCAGATCCGGCCGCAGCTCCACGACGGGGAGCGCGAACAGGGCACGCCCGAGCCCCTCGAGGCCGAAGGCGGCGAGCTCGGCCCGTACACAGCGTAGGACCGGTGCAGGGTGCCGGAGCCCCGTGCGCGCCAACTGGCCCAGCGCTGCGCCCCAGAGCGCGGGGCCGCCCTCGGCGGGCCAGCCGCGGACGCGCCGGCGGGCCTCGGCGTGACTTTCGAGGTCGGGAAAGTGCCGCCACGCCGTCGGGTGTACCCGAGCCGCGAAGACCCAGACGTCGGCCCCCCGCGAGAGCAGCCCGAGGAACTTCTGCACGATGAAGGTCTCGGATGCCTTCGGGAAGTCGTGGACCACCAGGACGATGCGCGGTGGACGGTCGCGACCGGGTGGCGTCACGGTCCGGCGACGGCTCGGATCGCGTCGGTGAGGCTCGACACGTCGCGTGGGATGAAGGGGACCACCGGGTTCACCGACCCCAACGACCCGCTCCCCCCCGGCACGGCTGCCGAGGCGGTCGGGAGTCCGTGGGCCACCGCCGCCGACGCGAACGGCGACCACCCGTCGCGGATCCACGGCAGGAGCGCCCAGCGTGCGCTGCCCAGGTGATCGCGGAAGGTGTCCGCCGGAGCGCGCACCAGCTCCACCTGATCCTCCAGCCCCAGGTCGCGGACCCCGAAGAGGAGGCGCTCGCGGTCCGGACCGATTCCCACGACCCGCCACCTCACCCGGATCCCCTCGTCGCGCAGCGCCCGAAGCGCCAGGAGCACGTACTCGCCCCCGAAGCGCCAGTCGAGCGGGCCGGCGCTCAGCCCGAAGCCGGCGGTCACGGGCGTATCCGGCCGTAGCGCCACGCGAGTCCCTCGGCGCCCAGCACGCCGAGCAGCCCCGCGAAGCGAACGGGTCCGAACCCTAGTTCCTGGCACGTCGTGGCGGCGAGCCTCCAGCGCTGTCCCCGGGAGAGCAGCGGTACGGCCACCCCGGCGTGCGGGGCCCGTGAGCTCCGCGCGTAGACCACGACCTTGCCCAGGTAGTCGCGGACCGAGGCGACCTCGCTGTGCCGAACGCGCGCCGAAGGTCGGTAGCGCACCGTGTCCGTCGAGCGGAGCTCGATCGCCCGGCGCACGAAGAGCGTATCACTGCCCCGGGCGCGCTCGACGAAGGCGCCCACCTCGTCGAGCAGCTCCCTTCGCACCGCCATGTTGTTCGTCCGTCCGAAGTACAGCTCCGGTGCTTCGCCGCCGAGCACGAAGGCCTCCTTCGTCCGCTCGTACTCCGACAAGAGGTCCAGGAGCGGGGTGAAGCCGCCCGGCAGGACGCGACCCATCACGACGCCCACCGCCGGGTCCTCGAAGGGTTCGGTCAGCTCGCGCAGCCACGTCGGCTCGGCCTCGCAGTCGGGGTCGGTGAACGCGATGATCTCCCCGGTGGCCTCCGCGAGCGCACGGTTCCGGGCCGCGTACGCTCCCTGCCGCCGCTCGACGAGTACCCGTATGCGTGGATCTTCGAAGGAGCGCGCGATCTCCGCGGAGCGGTCGGTCGCGTTGTTGTCGACCAGCAGGATCTCGATCCCGCGGGCGGGCTCTTCCTGCTTCAGAAGGGACGTAACACACCTGCCGATCGTGTCCTCGGCCTGGTAGAACGGAACGACGATCGAGACGGCGGCGCCTTCCATGTCAGCCGTTGAGCGCACGTCGGTCGCCGCGGCGCAGGTGGCGCGCCCGCTCGAACTCGAACGCCGCGAGCGTGTCTGCGGCCGAGCCGGCCCCGAGCGCGAAGCCCACCATCTGACCGATCGCGTCGAGCGTGGTCCCGATGGCGAGGGCGGGGACGGCGCGGGCCATGAGCGGCCGACGGTGCTGATCGGAGAAGTAGTCGCGGAACATCCCCCGGAAGAGCATCACCGGGATGAGCGGGCTTCCCGCCACGTAGACGAATCGCTTCCATCCGGGCCAGCGCCCGCGGGCGGCGCGACCGGCGGCGCGGAGCCGACCCGCGTTGATGCGCAGGCGCACGGTCGACAGGAGGCGTGACGGGTTGACGTGCGCGAGGCGTGCGTCGGAGGCGAGGAAGGACCGATGCCCGTCCGCCGCCAGCCGCTGCAGGAGCCCGCCGTCGCGTCCGAGCAGCCGTTCCAGATCGGCGTCGTACTTCATCAACGCCGCGCGCTTGAACGACACGTTGTGCCGGGACACGGAGCCGACCT
Organism: Longimicrobiales bacterium; assembly: GCA_028280205.1. Taxonomy (GTDB): domain Bacteria; phylum Gemmatimonadota; class Gemmatimonadetes; order Longimicrobiales; family Gaopeijiaceae; genus UBA2589. The sequence goes on along the minus strand of JANQME010000423.1, from coordinate 589 downwards.
GTCCCCCCGACACGGGCACGATCCAGGAGCCGTACGCCATGAGCATGTTCACCCAGCTCAGCAGGCTGCGCGGGTTGGCGTTGGTGAACGCCGACCCGACAACCCCCCACGGCTCCTCGTGGGCCTCGATGATCGCCGCCGCCCAGCCGAGCTCGGGAAAGGCGTGGTCCTCGACCATCGCCACGACGTGCGAGCGGGCCCGCCGAATCCCGTGTGCCGCCGCGACGTCGACGTTGTCGATGGGGCCCGCCGGGATCGTCTCCACCGAGTGGTAGCCGGCCAGCAGCCCGTCGGGCAGGCCGTCCAGCGACGAAGCCTCCGGCGCCACGATCAGGAGCTCGATCCGCTCCTTCACGGTCTGTCGACCGAGGTGCTCGAGCGTGCGCTGGATCTGGTCCCATCGGTCGGCGGTCACCAGGATCACCGAGAGGTCGGGGCGCGCCCCGTCGGTCGCGGTGGGAGCCGGGGCGGGCGCCGCGATCGAGGCGCTGGCCCGGTCGGAGGGTCCGGGCTCCGGGTCGATCGGCGGCTCGATCACAAGCGGCCGAAGCGTGACCGACGTCCCCTCCCGAGCCGATCGCTCCGCGGC
>JANQME010000072.1 GCA_028280205.1 Longimicrobiales bacterium | reverse complement strand
CGTCGCCCCGGCCCCCCCGCCACCGGGGGGGGGCGCACACGGGATGGCCGGATACCACGCGGCGCGGGCGGTGCTGCGGAGGACGTTCGGGGTCGTCTAGGCGGACTCAGCCCTTCTTCTGCCGCGCCGTGAAGCGCCGTGCCTTCGCACGGTTCCCGCACACCTTCATGTCGCACCAGCGCCGGCTGCGGTTCCGGCTCATGTCGAGGAAGAGCCAACTGCAATCGCCCGCGGCGCACTCCTTGACGCGCACCAACTCCTCGGACGTGAGCAGCTCGGCGGCCGACAGCGCCACCGGCCAGAGGAGCTGGTCGAGCCGGTCGCCGTCGGGGAACGCGTAGAGGTAGCCTTCGCCCTCGACGACGAGCCGGCGTTCGGCGGCGGCCCGGCCGGCCTCGTCGGCGAGAAGGTCCAGATCGTGCGCGTCGGTCTCGCGCCCGGTGAAGAGCCGGAACATCGCCTCCCGCAGCGTCCTCGCCCTCTCGAGCACCGACTGCCCTTCGTCGGGCATCCTGGCCGCCGCCGCTCGGATGCGCCGCGCGCGGTCGCTGCCCACCACGCCCACCCGCTCCGCCCACGTGACCAGGTCGTCGTAGCACCGGAGCTTCTCCTTGAGCGTCCCGGAGTCGCGGCCGCCCAGCGTATTCACGAAGTCCAGACTCGGATCCCCGCCCGTGAGGTCCATCGTCTCGACGGGCTCGAAGTCGTCCCGCGCCTCCGTCGTCGACATTGCATCTCCTCCTCGAATAACCATCAAAATCTATTTGACAGGTTATTTATGAGGCAGTACGCTTCTCGCCACGAATAACCATCAAAATCACGATTGGTGGTGGATCGTCAAGGAGGTGGCAGGCCATGGGGCGCATCGAGGCATGGGCACGGAGGATCGTGCTGGCGTGGAGCAGGGCGGTGGCGGTGAGCGGTGCCTGGAGGTCACTCCGATGAGCGGGTCGGGCGCGGCTCCGCAGGTGAGCACTCGCGGCGCGGCTCCGCAGGCGAGCGCTCCTGGCGCGGAGGCGGAGGTGGAGGCCAGCGGCGCCACACGCGCGGCGCTCATCGCCGCATTCGCGATCGTGTGGGTCGTCTGGGGCTCCACGTACCTGGCGATCGCGTGGGCGGTCGAGACCATCCCGCCGTTCCTGATGATCGGCGCACGCTGTCTCCTGGCCGGCACGGGTCTCTATGCGTGGGGTCGCCTGCGTGGAGGTCCCCGCCCGACGGCTGCCGACTGGCGCGGAGCCGCGGTGGCGGGCGTGCTCCTCTTCGTGACGGGTCAGGCCGTGCTCGCATGGGCCGAGACGCGCGTGCCTTCGGGGGCCGCGTCCCTTCTGATCGCCACCGAGCCGCTCTTCATCACGCTGCTCGCGTGGCGGGGGGGAACGCTCACCGGGTCGGCGGCGTCGGCCCCATCGGCCATGGCCGCGGTCGCCGTGTTCGCCGGCCTCGCGGGTGTAGTGGTCCTGGTCGCGCCGGCTGTCGGGGGTGGCGGGATCGACCCGGCGGGGGCAGCGGCCGGGGTGCTGGCGTCGCTCTCCTGGTCGCTCGGGGTCTTTCGCGCGGGCACCTCACCGGGGATCCCGGCAGGCCAGCGGGCGGGCATGCAGCTCGTGGCGGCGGGTGCGGTGCTGACCGTGGTCTCCGGGCTGTCGGGCGAGATGGCGACCCTTCCGGCCGACGGTCCGACGACCCGCTCTTTGCTCGCCTTCGGCTACCTGGTCGTCTTCGGCTCGCTCGTCGCCTTCGGGGCGTACGTGTGGCTCCTCGACCGCGTGGGCGCGGCGCGGCTGTCCACGCACGCGTACGTGAATCCCCTCGTCGCGGTCGTCCTCGGCACCACGCTGAACCATGAGCCGGTGACGGCGTCCCTGCTGATCGCGACCGCGCTGATCCTGGGCTCGGTCGTCGTGCTGCTGCGAGCGTCGCCCCGGCCGACGAGAGAGCGATCCGAGAACGCCGCGGGCACTTCGCCTACCGCGGCGCCGGCGCCATCCCCTCCTCCGACACCGTCTCGCCTTCCTCGGCGAAGTGCTCCGCGAACCAGTCGAACATGCGCTGCCAGTGGTCGTGGAAGTCCGCCACTGTGCTCGCCCGGCCCGCGCCATGTCCGCCCGCGGAGTAGTGCACCCAGACGACCTCCTTCCCGAGTCGTCGCAGCGCGTAGTACATCTCGCGCTGGTTCGTGGCCGGCACGTTCCAGTCGCCCTCGCCCGAGAGCATGAGGAGCGGCGTCTCGATGCGGTCGGCGAACATCACTGCGGAGGTGTTGATGTACTTGTGCGGCTGCTCCCAGAGGGTGGCGCCGATGCGGTCCTGTCCGACCTCGGCCGCGGCATAGTTGCGGGTGGTGATCTTCGGGGAGTCACCGAGAAACGAGATGATGTTCACCTTGCCCGACACGTTCGCGGCCGCGGCGAAGCGATCCGTTTGCGTGATCAGCAGATTCGTGGCATACCCGCCATAGCTCTGGCCGTAAACGCCGACCCGATCGGGGTCGACGAGGCCGCGCTCGATCACCGTGTTGATGGCGTTCGGGACGGCCTTGAGCCACGCCTCGCCCGGATACCCCTCCTCGAAGCGCACCGACGGCCGGAAGCCGAACCATCCCTGGGCGGTGACCAGGTTCATGTTCTCGTGGAAGCCGTTGTCGAAGAACTCCTCGTAGATCTCGGCGACGAGCGGATAGCTCCGACCGGGCTCGTAGTCGGCCGGGTAGTAGAGGATGCCGTAGAGGGTGTTGCCGTCGACGTCGAGGTACTCGATGAGCTCGGTACGGGCGAGCGCCACGTCCGCGAGCTGCGGATTGAGCTCCGTGAGCTTCACGGCCCCCGCCCCGCGGTCGTACGTCCAGACGTCGAACGGCCCGTCGCCGTCCGAGAGCGTGAAGGCCACGCGCTCTCCGTCCTCGGAGGCGTGCCAGCTCCGGTACACGCGCTCGTCGACGAGGATGTCGTCGACCTCTCCCGAGCCCACGTCGAGGCGCTTGAGCCCGCGCTCCCAACGGTCGGGCGCGGAGTACGAGAAGAGGAGGTAACGACCGTCCTCGCTCCACCCGACCACCTCTCGACGAGGCCGCTCGTCGGAGTCGGCTTCCAGCGTCAAGACCGTCTGCAGGTCGCGCCGCCCCACGTCCAGGACGTGCCAGCCCTTCGGCGATGACAGGAGCAGATCCTGGCCGCTCGCGCTCCAGCGTACGACGGAGAAGTCTACTTCGGCCGTGTCTCCCACCAACGTCCGCAGCCCCTCCGTGACGTCGGTAGGCTCCTCGCCCGGGTCGATCGAGCGGACCAGAACGGCCCCCTCGTCGGAGTAGGCGTACGCGTCGCGCTCGGTGTTCCACGCTCCGTCGAGTCGGTCCTCGGTCGGCTCGAGAAGGTCGACCACGCCTCCTGCGGCCAACTCCATCAGGTGAAGCCCGTACAGCGTTCCGTCACGACGGGTGTACGACGTCGCCGTGCGCCGGGCCGACTCGAAGGCGATCCGGGACCCGTCCGGCGAGAAGCCGACGTCCCGGGGCACCACGTCGTCGAGGAGTTCCCGGACCGCGCCGTCGTCGATCGACACGAGCGCGGTGATCTGCTCGTCGGCGAGGTTGCGCACCGCGTCCCACGCGAGGAAGTCGTTGCGCGAATCCTGCACGATGACGGGCGCGTCGGTCAGTGACCGGAACGCCTCGCGGGCGCGCTCCGCCCAGCCGTCCGGGCGCAGCGTTAGCAGCACCTCGTCGCCGTCGGGTGACCAGACGAGCGGCGACGACGAGGCGATCGGCCGGTTCGAGCGAAGCACGACCGTACGCGTCTCGCGCGCGCCGGCCTCCCAGACGCGCAGTGAAAACGCGGATCCGTCGTACGTGAGCCACGCGAGTCGATCCCCGTCGGGCGACCAGGCGAAGTCGCGTACCTGGGCCGGCTCGTCGACGAGTGGGATTCGCTCGCCGTTGCGGGTGTCGATCGCGAGGGCGCGGACGAGATTCGGCGCGACGTACGTGGGATCGCCGAAGCGGTCGTGATCCGTGTCGACCCGACCCCGTCGGGTCCGCAGCGTCACCGCGAGCCATCGGCCGTCGTCCGTGGCGTCGGCGATCGACGGTGTCTCGACGTCCAATGCGAGCTCGGTCGTGAAGCGGGCGTCCTGCGCGGCGACCCGAGCGGGAGCGATCGCGAGTCCGCCCAGCATTCCGGCCACGAGCCCGGCGCCGAGCAAGAGGGATGGAACCGCCGCGGCCCGGTGCGCCGGCCGGCTCTTCCTGCGACCCCACCGACGCTCCGCCGGCGAAGCATCCTTCCACGCCCACCAATGGGGGATTTCTCTGAGCTCCGCCACCTGTCGCCTCCTGCTCGCCGCCGTCCGCTTCCGCATCGGCCTCCGACGCCGCTCGCGGAACGGGAAACGTAGCTCACGCGCCGACGGCGGACAGCACCTGATCGAAGCGGGGATCGGCGCGCAGACCGTCGTAGGCCGGATTCACCCGAAGGTACTGGTCCACCCACGACCGGTCGTCCACCGAGGCCTCGAGCCATTCGAGCGCCTTGTCTTCGGCGCCGATGAGCGCGTGCAGCGCCGCGAGCTCGCCAGCCGAGAGGATCCCGGTCGAGCCGAGCGCCTCAAGTCCGTCGGGCGGAGCGGCGCCGACCCCGGTCGTGCGGTACTGCAGCATGCCCGCCGCGAGCCGCGACGAGACGGTGCCGGGAACCCCGGCGACCGCGCCCCACTGGGCGAACGCCATCTGGAGACCTACCTGCTGGTCCCGTTCGAGCGCCACGAGCGCGACGCCGAACAGCGCGGGCTCGTATCCGAAGTCGAGCGACAGT
>JANQME010000069.1 GCA_028280205.1 Longimicrobiales bacterium | reverse complement strand
ACGAGCTCCGCGGTCGCCTCCACCATTAAGCATGACCGCACCGAGCCCAGCCCCCTCCTCCGGACGCGTCCGCAGCGACTGGCCCCGCCGGGCGGCCGTGCTCTCCCTCAGCACGCTGGCCTGCCTCCTCACCTGTGAGGCGGCGCTGCGCTACGCGGCGCACCGGCGCAACCTCGGGTCGATCGACGTCGCCTTTCGGGACGACCACCCGGTGCCCGCCGAGGGGCGCGTGGGGCTGATCCACATCGTTCGCCTGTCGAGCAACGATCGCATCATCTACGAGCTCAAGCCCGGGCTGGACCGAGTGACGTTCAAGGGGCGCTCCCTCACCACCAACGCGCGCGGTTTCCGCGGCCCCGAGATCCCTCCTGCGACGAAGCTCACGCGCACCCTCGTCGCCATCGGGGACTCGATCCTCTTCGGCCACGGAGTCGGCGACGAGGATCCGTACGTGCGGTTGCTCGAGGCTCGCCTCAACGAAGACGCGGGAGCGTCCGTGTGGCGCGCGGTGAACACCGGGGTGCCGGGCTACAACACCGTGATGCAGGTGGAGACCCTGCGCGAGAAGTGCCTGGACCTCGAGCCGGACGTGGTGCTGTGGAGCCTGGTGTCGAACGACCTCGACCTGCCGGCCTTCATCCGCGTCGAGGAAGACGTCTGGTCGGCCGACCGGAGCTTCGCGCTCGACTGGGTGCGCGAGAAGCTCGGCACACTCGAGTCCAGGCGCGGGCAGCGGCTGGGACGCGCGCCCGACGCCGAGGGCCGCGAGCAGGGCTTCGAGGGCGATCCGGACAAGGTCCCCGCGCGCTACCGGGACGTCGTCGGTTGGCCGGCCTTTCGCGCGGCGGCCGACGAGCTGTGCCGCCTGTCGGAGGAACACGACTTCCGCGTGATCGCCTTCGCCACCTACGAGGACGAGCTGGTCGGAGCCATGCTCGACGAGGCGGCGCGGCGCGGCTTCGCCACCCTGTCGTTGATGGACGACCTGACGGCCCACATGGAGGCCGTCGGCAACCACCACTACAAGTACACGGACCTGGTGGTGTCGCCGCTCAACACCCACCCCTCGCCGCTGCAGCACGAGATGGCGGCCGACAAGCTCTTCGCCGAGTTGACCGAGCTGGGGTGGAGCGGCGCTCGCCGGGACTTCTGACGAGCCGCTGCCGCAGTCCGACCGTCGTTCCGGGGAATCCCGAGATTCCGGTGCACCGATCGGCCGCGCTTCCCGCGCCTGGGGGTGTCCCGGGGAGGACCGACGCCGCCGTCCGCGGCGAGACCGGCCCCCGCAGTCTCACCGACCCCCGCAGTCCCATGCAGCTTCGACCGATCCTCCCGCTCGCCCTCGTCCTGGGCTCGCAGCTCTCCGCCCAGCTCTCGTTCGACGTCATCGCGCCCGACCTCTGCAACGCGGAAGCGAACTCGACCTTTCAGGACCACGAAGGGCTCATCGTCAACACGGGCACCGTTCCGATCGACGTCCAGACCTGGCAGTTCGGCAGTCTCTACACGGCCAGCTCGGAAGAGCTCGCATGGCTCGAGGTCACCCCTTCCTGGTCCCCCTCCGGCACCTTCCAACTCCAACCCGGCGAGGCCGCCGGAACGAACGACCCCCTGTACCTGTCGCTGCTCGAACCCGGCGAGACCTACGTCGACAACGCGGCCTACGGCGCCGCCTCCGTGCGGCTCAACGGGCAGCTCGGGCAGAGCCCGCTGTTCACGGTCCACTTCCAGATCGGCGACCAACGCGTGCGCTTCGAAATGCAGCCCACGTTCGTCGACGGCGTCTCCGAGATCGAGCCGGTCACGGCCAAGCGCTGGTCTTCGGAGACCGTCACGCCCCACAGCGAGACCGTTGCGCAGGGCTGCTACTACCCGGGCACCGACGTGATGGGCCTCGATCCTTTCGGCGGAGGCGAGCCGTTCGGCGGAACCGTGGGCCGCTACTCGGATCTTCCGTTCGTCGGCAACTCGCGCTTCCATTTGCAGCTCTCGCAGCAGATCTCCGACGCTGAAGCCGGAGCTCCTTGGATGCTGCTGGTCGCGCCCGCGGGCGACACCCTTCCGATCTACGGATGCCACGTGATCACGAACGCGGTCCCGGCCCTGAGCGGTGTCCTGCTGAGCTCCCCGTTCCCGGGAACCGTCGTCACCGCTCCGGTTCCCGCGCCGCTGCCCGGCGACCCGGTTCTGGCCGGCGTGAAGATCGACCTGCAGTGGCTGGTGGCCACGCCGAACGCCTCGAACGGTACGTTCGTCGCGTCGGACGTGCAGCGGCTGCGGCTCGAGACGTGATCTCCGCCGAACGGCTCCGAGGGAGGTCGGGATGCGCCCGGCCTCCGGCTACCGTTCGATCGGCTCCAGGGCGACGTCCGTCGCCGTCCCGGCGGCGGCGTCCGTTCGTCGCATCGGCCCCGCCAGTCCCTCGGGTGTCCAGAGCTCGTAGGTGCCGGGCTCCACGGACACGACCAGACGACCGTCCGGGTCCGTCGCGAGGGCGGTCGGCATGCGAAGCTCGAGGTCGGAGAACCCCTCCGGCCGGATGCCGACCGGGGACGACGTCAGCGGCTCGCCTTCGACGGTGAGGGCGACCGTCGTCGGTGCCGGGAGGCTCCAGTCGAACCGGAGCGTGCGATCGTCGACGAGGTCGAGCTCCCGGAAACAGCGCGCCGTTCCCGAGGAGGCCACCACCCGGTAGCGTCCCGGCGCCAAGCTGACGGTGGACCGCTGCGATCCCGCGCCTTCCAGAATCGGCCCTACGATCATGGCGCCGTGTTCGTCGAACACCAGGAACTCGGCCACCGCGGAAGAGTCGGCGGGTGACTCGGAGACGAAGGTCAGGTTCGTCGACGTGCCGAAGTCGTCGGGACGCAGCGCCAGGCGGTTGAGGCCGTGGGTCAGCTCGACGTCGCGCCGGTGCGCGCGCTCTCCCTCGCCTTCGATCAGCCACAGGACGTACGGTCCCGGCACCAGCGCCTCGAACCGCACTCGGC
>JANQME010000065.1 GCA_028280205.1 Longimicrobiales bacterium | reverse complement strand
GGATCCAGGTCGGCGGTGATCTGCAGGTCGGCGAACGCGCCCGATCCGAGGCTGCCCGCGAGCAGCGCGCCGAGCACGTCGCCGAGGGCGACCACGACACCGATCCCGAGCGCGGTGCCCGCAGCGGAGAGGACGAGGCTCTCCGTCAGGACGCCCCGGACGAGTCGTCCCCGACCGGCACCGAGGGCCTTCCGGACGGCGATCTCGCGCTCCCGGCTCACGCCGCGCGCGAGCATGAGGCTCGCGAGGTTCACGCAGGCGATGAGCAGGACGATGCCCACCACGCCCAACAGGAACCACAGGAGACGGGCGCGATCCGAACGGATCGGCTGCGCCCCCTGACTCCCCGGCAGGATGCGGAGTGACGGGGTCCCGTCCTCGAGCAGCGGCGACGGGTGCGCTCGGAACGCCGCCTCCAGCGCCTGCTCGGCGGACGCTTCGGACACGTCGTCCGGGATGCGCGCCATGAGTCGGACCCAGAAGACTCCGTCCGACGCGAGCAGCGGTCCGCCCGGCCCCATGCGCGGGTGTACGAGGGGCTGATGGGTGAGGGGCAGGGAGATCGAGGTGCGCGGGAAGATGCCGCCCATCGACATGCCGTGGAAGCCCGCGGCTGTCACACCGACGATCTCCGCCGGCGAGCCGTTCACCCGCACGGAGCGTCCCAGCACGTCCGGATCACCCCCGAAGGTGCGCATCCAGAACGCGTGGCTCAGCACGGCCACGGTCGGCGCGCCCGGATCGTCGTCCTCCTCGTCGAGCGGCCGGCCGAGTGCCATATCGGGCTGGAGCGTAGCGAAGTAACGGCCGTCCACGAGGGCACCGCCTGCGAGGAACGCGGGCTGGTCATCGACGGCGACGCTGGCGGCCCGCATGAAGGTGAACGCGAAGAGATCGACACCGTCCGGAAGCTCGCCGCGGATCGCCCGGTAGAGCGGGTAGCTGAAGTTGCTCCGGTACTCCGCGCCGCCGACCGGATCTTCGTAGCTCGTGGTCCCGGACTGATAGATGCTCGGACTCCCGTCGGTCCGCCACGCGACGATCGCCAGCTCCTCCGGAGACTCCACCGGGAGCGGCGTCAGGAGGAGCGTGCTCACCACGCCGAACATCGCCGTATTGGCGCCGATTCCGAGCGCGAGCGAGAGCACGGCTACGAAGGTGAAGCCCGGGCTCTTCCCGAGTGTGCGCAGCGTGTGGCGAAGGTCGGACCCGAGGACCGGGGGCATGGCGTCTCTCCGATGGCGAACAATGTCGGTCGGTCAGACATGCTCCGCGCCGTCGACGTTGCGAGCCCGCTGGGCGGAGGTGGGAAGGGGTCGATCGCGGGGGCCGCCCCTTCCTCCCACGCCCTAGCTGAAGTCCACCCCGAAGAAGAAGACCGCGACGACGATCGCGGCCACGGCGATCGGCGAGACATAGCGAATGAAGAAGCGCCACAGGTCGTACCGGAACCACCCAGGCGCCGTGCGATCGGCCAGCTCACCCTCCGTGGCCTCACGGGTCATGAACCACCCGGCCGCGATCGTGATCGCCAGCCCGCCCGTGGGGAGCATCCAGTTGGAGACGAAGTGGTCGGCGGTCTCGAACCAGCCCGTCTTGCCCTCGAAGACGGCCAGCGTCGAGAGGAACGGCACCCCGCTGAAGGAGAGCGCGGCGAAGATCGTGAAGACGAAGACCGCGCCACCGCACAGCACCGTCGCCTTGTGCCGGTCGACGCCGTGCTCGTCGATGACGTACGACGTCACGACCTCCAGCAGCGACATCGTCGACGTCAACGCGGCGAGCGCGACGAGGACGTAGAAGAGCGGCCCGAGCAACGTGCCGAACGGGACCTCGGTGTAGAAGAGCTCGGGCAGCGAGATGAAGAGCATCCCGACCGTCGAGCCGCCCACCTGCTCGGCCATGCCGGCCACCGAGAAGATCACGGAGAACATGATCACGGTCGCGACCAGAGCGATGAGCGTGTCGAGCACGACGATCATCGCCGACGCCTTCACGATCGACTGGTTCCGATCGATGTAGGAGCCGTAGGTGATCATCGCGCCCATGCCCAGCGAGAGCGTGAAGAACGAGTGACCGAGCGCCTCCAGGATCCCGGCCGGCTCCAGCTCGGAGAAGCTCGGTCGGAAGATGAAGGTCAGCGCCTCGCCCGAGCCGCTCATGCCCAGAGCGCTCACCAGCATGAGCACGAGGATGCCGAAGAGGATGGGAAGGAAGAGACGCGCGATCCGCTCGATCCCCTTCTGCACTCCGAAGTAGACGACGGAGACCGTCGCGACGCTGAAGCCGAGCGACATGACGAGCTGGAGCGGCGCGTTCGAGACCTGCTGCCCGAAGAGGTCGCCCATCGGCAGATCCGTCGGGAAGCCGGACGTCGTCCAGCCGATCGTGCGGGTGAAGTAGAAGAGCGACCACCCCGCGATCACTGTGTAGTAGCTGAGGAGGATGAAGCCGCACAGCACGCCCCAGCCACCGACCAGCCCCCACCCCGGACCCACCGCCTCGCGCAGCGCGCCCACCGCGCTCTTCTGCGTCTTCCGGCCGATGAGGAGCTCGGCCATCATGATCGGGAGTCCGACGGCGGCGATGCATACCAGGTAGACGAGGACGAACGCGCCGCCGTTGTTCTCCCAGGTGATGAAGGGGAACTTCCAGAGGTTGCCGAGCCCGATGGCGCTTCCGGTCGCGGCGAGCACGAAGCCCGCGCTGGACGTCCAGTTGCCGCGCTGCTCTGTCATGCCGTCTCCGAGGGTGTCACGATGGGGTCACGAACGGGTCGCACGGCCGCCCGAGCCGGAGTGCGGCCCGAACATATCGGGCGCTCCGAACCTCCGACAGCCAGCGGGTTACGCTACGCCGCATACCGCGAATCCTTGCGCAGCGGCTCATTCTCCGAGGCGACCCTCCCATGATCCGAACGCCGTCCGCCCCCGTTCTCGGCCTGGTGGCCGCTCTGATCCTCTCCGCCTGCGGCGGCGCCGGAGACGACGAGAGCTCGCCGCTCCGCGTCGCCCTGCTCACCTCAGGCCCGGTCAGCGACGCCGGCTGGTACGCGGGCGCCTACGAGGGGCTGCTCCGCATCGAAGCGGAGCTCGGGGCGCAGGTGAGCCATCAGCAGACCGCGACGCCCGCCGAGTTCGACGAGGCCTTCCTGGCGTATGCGTCCTCCGGCTACGATCTCATCTTCGCGCACGGCAACGAATACCAGGACGCCGCCATCCGCGCGGGCGAGCAGTTTCCGGACGCCACGATCGTCGTCTCCGGAGGCGGGCGCATCGGGGACAACGTGGCCCCGCTCATCTTCCGGCTGGAGGAGGGAAGCTACCTGGCCGGGATGGTCGCGGCGGCCATGACCGAGAGCGGCACCGTCGGGATGGTGGGGGGCGTCGCGATTCCACCGGCGCGGGGGACCTTCCGCGCTTTCGAGGCCGGAGCCCGCACGGTCGACCCGGAGGTGGAGGTGCTCGAGGTCTTCACGGGCGACTGGAACGACGTGGCGGCCGCCAAGGAAGCCGCGGTCGCCCAGCTCAGCCGCGGCGCCGACGTCCTCATCCACAACCTGGACGCTGCGTCCTTCGCCGTCTTCCAGGCCGTGCGCGAGGCGCGCACCGCCGGGAATCCCGCGTGGGCCCTCGGGATGAACAGCGATCAGAACGACGTCGCGCCGGACGTGATCCTCGGCAGCGCCGTGATCCACATCGCCGACGCGTTCGTGGAGACCGCCCGGATGTGGCAGGCGGGAGAGGTCGGAGGCGAGGCGATCTACGCGAGCACCCGTCAGGAGGTCATCGACTTCGTGTTCAACCCGGAGCTCGCTGATCGCATCCCGCCGGAGCTCGTGGAGCGGGTCGGTGCGGCGAAGGACCGGATCCGCGCCGGCGAGCTGGACGTGCCGCGCGTTCCGTTCATCGAGGGCGAGACGGGGGTCGAAACGCCGTGAGGCGCGCCACCCGGCGCTGAGCGCGGGACGTTGAGCCGGATCCTCGCCAGGCTCGAGGGGATCGAGCGGAGCTTCGGATCCGTGCGCGCGCTCGACGGAGCGACGCTGGAGATCCACGCCGGGGAGGTC
>JANQME010000050.1 GCA_028280205.1 Longimicrobiales bacterium | reverse complement strand
CCTTCGGTCGGCCGCTTGGCCACTCCGCTCTTTTTTCCGGTCGCCGTTCGACGGTGGGGGCGCGCGTTCGCGATCCGAGGAAGGACGTTCGGTCCGGCTCCGACTAGAATCCGCGCCTCCTACGACCCTCGCAAAGCGGCTCCTCGTCCGGATCCTCCATGATTGCAGCTCTCCTCCTCGCCACGCTCACGCCCGTCTTGTCCGCCGATGCCGAGCCCGCGCGGCTGCTGCGCTTTCCCCACGTCCAGGGAGACAAGGTCGCGTTCGTCTACGGTGGGGACATCTGGACGACGACCTCGGAGGGGGGCAGCGCACGCCGCGTCACGAGCTTCGACGAGGGCTTCGAGCTCTTCCCGCGCATCTCGCCCGACGGCGAGTGGATCGCGTTCTCCGGCGAGTACTCGGGCACGCGGCAGATCTGGATCGTGCCCTTCGCGGGCGGCGTTCCCCGGCAGCTGACCTTCTACCCCGACGTGGGCGCCATGCCGCCGAGGGGCGGCTACGACCACCTGCCGATCGACTGGTCGCCCGACGGGGAGCGCATCCTCGTCAAGGCCAACCGGACGCCCTACGGGCAGCGCGTCGCCCGCTACTACTGGGTGAACGCGGACGGCACCGGGCTCGAGGTGCCGTTGCAGATCCCCGAGGGCGGACCCGCGTCCCTCTCGCCCGACGGGACGAAGCTGGCGTACAGCATCATCAGTCGCGAGTGGCGCACCTGGAAGCGCTACACCGCCGGGCGTGCGCAGGACGTCTGGATCTACGACCTGGAGGCCGACACGGTCGAGCGCCTGACGGAGTTCGCGGGCACGGACAACTTCCCGCTCTGGATCGGGGAGCGCATCTACTTCACCTCCGACCGCACGGGGACGCTGAACCTCTATCGCTACGACCTGGGCACGCGCGAGACGCGGCAGGTCACCGACTTCACGGACTTCGACGTGCTCTTCCCCAGCCGCGGGGGAGACTCCGTGATCTTCCAGCAGGCCGGCTACCTGTACGTCATGGACGCGGCGACCGAGTCGGTGCGCCGGCTCGACGTCACGCTCGCGGACGACCGTCCCTGGCTGCGGCCGCGCTGGAAGGACGGCGCGGACGGAGGGCTGGGCTCCTACGACGTGTCGCCCTCGGCCCGGCGCGCCGTGGTCGAGTTTCGCGGCGACCTGTTCGACGTCCCGGCCGAGAAGGGCGTCGCGGTCAACCTGACCCGGACGCCGAACCGGCGCGAGCGCGACGCCGAGTGGTCTCCGGACGGCAAGCACGTGCTCTACCTGGCGGAGACCGGAGACGAGTACGAGCTCTTCGTGCGGTCGATGGTCGATGGGGAGGAGCGCCGCCTCACGACGGGGTCGAACGCCTGGATCCTGCAGGCGAGCTGGTCGCCGGACTCGAAGTCGATCCTGCTCACGGACAAGGCCAACCGCATCGCGGTGCTGGACGTGGAGAACGGAGCGCTGCGCGAGCTCGACAGCTCGGGAGAGAACACCATCCGCGCCGCCTCCTGGTCGGCGGACTCGGCCTGGGTGACCTACCTGAAGACCTCGCTCAACGGCTACGACAGCGTGTGGATCTGTCCGGTGGCCGGCGACGGCGGTCCGGTGCAGGTGACCACCGATCACTACGACGACGGCGGAGCGACCTTCGACCCGGAGGGGGACTACCTCTACT
>JANQME010000031.1 GCA_028280205.1 Longimicrobiales bacterium | reverse complement strand
GTGTGCGGCGTCGAGCAGCGCATCGATGCCGACCCCCTCACGCGCCGTGCCCGGCACCACGGGAACGCCGAGCTCGGCCTCCAGCTTCTCCGGGTCGACGGCGATGCCGTGCCGGCGTGCCTCGTCCATGAGGTTGAGGAAGACGACGACCCGGTCCGTGATCTCCAGGATCTGGAGGACGAGGTTCAGGTTGCGCTCGAGCCGGGTCGCGTCGACCACGACGACCGTCACGTCCGGGCGGCCGAAGAGCACGAAGTCGCGTGCTACCTCCTCGTCCACACTCCCGGCCTGGAGCGAGTACGTGCCCGGCAGGTCGACGACCTTCACCCGCTGCCCCTCGTGGGCGAACGCTCCCTCGGCCCGTACGACCGTCTTTCCCGGCCAGTTCCCCGTGTGCTGACGCAGACCGGTGAGCTGGTTGAACACGGTGCTCTTGCCGACGTTGGGATTGCCGGCGAGCGCCACCAGGTAGTCCCAGCGGTCGGGGCTCAGACCGAGTCGGACGAGGCTCCGCTCCCGGTGCTGGGTACAGGAGACGCACGGGTCCACCGCGAGCGCGCCCTTCACGCGGCCCCCTCGGTCGCGTCGTCCTCGGACGCCTCGCCGATGCGGATCCACTCCGCCTGCTCCCTGCGGAGCGCGACCACGGCGCCCCGGATGCGGTACGCCACCGGATCACCCGCAGCGGAGCGGAAAGCCGCACCGATGCGCGTGCCCTTGACCACACCGAGATCGAGGAGCCGGCGGCGCTGCGTCCCCCGACACGCCGGCGAGAGCTCCGTCACGACGGCGGACTCGCCCGGTGCGAGATCGGCGAGCGTGCGAACCGGACCCGTCGCGCTCGTTCCCGCCGGAAGCACGCGTACGGTCACGTTGCGTGCGACCACGTTGTCCAGCGTCCGTTCACGTCCGCGCGTCCGGACCCGGACGCCCTCGGCCGAGTGCTCGACGACGTCCAGCCGCATGCCCAGGTCGAAGCCGTCCGAGCGAAGGGCCTCGTAGAGCTCGCGCGGCTCGTCCTCGAGGTGCACGACCTCGACGGTCGATCCCGCCTCGGCTCCGGCCAGCGAGAGCGACCGGACCGCCGGCAGCTCACCTCCGGGCGTCGGGATCGGGTCGCCGTGCGGGTCCCAGGCAGGGTGACCGAGGCGGGCCGCGAGGCGCTCCGCCTCCTCCTCGGTCAGCGCGTGCTCCATCCGCTCGGCCTCCTCGTGCCACTCTCCCGCGGGCACGCCGGTCCGGTCCGCGAGGTAGCGCTCCCACAGCCGATGTGTGCGGACGAGCCTCAACGCGGAGGAGCGGCCCGAATCGGTCAGCTCCGGCCCCGTCGGCCCGTTCCGTACCATGCCGGACTCGCCCAGTCGCGCCAGCAGCGCCGCGGCTCGCCCGACGCTCACTTCGAGCCGGCCCGCGAGACTCTCCAGCGAAGGCTCGCCCCCCATCCGCTCCCGCATGTAGATGTGCTTGAGGGCGTCTTCGAGCAGGACGCGCTCGCTGAGATGCGACATGCGTCGCAGGCGCGGAACGAGCCCGAGCTTCGGCCACAGGAGCGCGACCGCGACGAGGGTCAGCGCGGCGAATACGGCGAGCGCGAGGGCGGGATCGACCATTGGGCAGTGCGAGAGTAGGCTAATTTTTAGTCTCGCCTAAAAATGTAGCGGAGCCGATGTGGATTCAAGGGTGAAGCGGGGCGCTCCGCTCTTCACGCCTTGCCGGCCTCCGCCGGGCGGGCGAAGCTCACGGCATGCGCGCCCGTACCGAACGCCTCGCGCTCCGAATCGACCTCGCCCGCACCCTGCTCGTCGGCGCCGCGGTAACGCCCGGAGCCACCGACGCCCAGATCGCCGGCGTCGCGCCGATGTGCGCCGACCGTCCACCCGCCGTCGGCGGCTCGCTCTTCGGCGCCGAGGCCGCACGGCCCGAGCCGGGCGGCGCCCGAGCGGCCCGGCCCGCTTCGGACCTGTACTGCATCGATCTCTACTCCACGACCCGGGGCGGAGACGCGGCCGGTGTTGTGGAGCTGCGCCGGCCCTGGTCTCCCTTCGGCGTCTCGGTGACGGCCGACGGGCACCACCGCCACGAGCTCGTGGCGTGGATCGACCGGCTCCCCGAGCCATCGGCACTCGGTCCGTACACCGCCTACGTGGCGTGGGCGACGCCGCTCGCGCTCGACCCCGTCGTTCGGCTCGGCGAGGTCCGCAACGGGGAGAACCGGCTCGGCGAGGTCGCGTTCAACAAGTACCTCGTGTGGGTCACGGCCGAAGCCTCGGCCGAGGTGGCGGAGCGGAGCGGCCCCCTGGTCATCCGCGGGCGCTCTCCCTCCGCGAAGATGGACGCCCACGACCTGATGGCGACGGCGCCCTCGGCCGAGGAGGCGCCGGAGGGGGGCGGGATGGTCGGGATGGACGGTTCCGCGGGGATGGTCGGGATGGCGGGGACGGACGGCTCGCCCGATGGCGGTTGGTCGATGCCCCCCATGTACGAGGGCATCCCGATGCTGCCCGGCGTCATGGGCTCGCGTCCGCAGGTGCGGCCACTGCGTCCGGTGCCGGGCTCCGGAGCCCGCTTCGCTTCCGATTCGATGATCGCGAATTCACTGCGTGCCATCGACCCCGATCGCCTCCCCACGGCGAAACCACGTGAGATCGTGACGCTCCCGGACGGCGGCACCCTGGACCTCCACGCCGGCTTCGTGCGCAAGGAGCTGGACGGTCGCACGCTCGTCATGATGGCCTTCAACGGCCAGATCCCCGGACCCCTCCTGCACGTGCGCGAGGCGTCCACGATCTTCGTGAACTTCACGAACGGGACGCCGCTGCCGATGGCGGTGCACTGGCACGGCCTGCGCCTCGACAACCGCTTCGACGGCGTGCCCGGTGTCACACAGGACCCGGTGCAGCCGGGCGCCTCCTTCCGCTACCAGGTGCACTTCCCGGACCCGGGACTCTACTGGTACCACCCGCACCATCGCGAAGACGTCACGCAGGAGCTCGGGCTGGCGGGCAACATGCGCGTGGACCCGCTCGACGACGCATACTACAACGAGGTGGATCGCGAGGAGGTCGTGATGTTCGACGACCTCCTTCTCGGGCCCGACGACATCGTGCCGTTCGGGGACGAGTCGGCGAACTACATGCTCATGGGCCGCTTCGGGAACGTCTTCCTCGTCAACGGCGAGCCCGAGTACGGGCTGGACGTGGACGCCGGCGACGTGGTCCGCTTCCACCTGACCAACGTCTCGAACACGAGGACGTTCAACCTCTCCTTTCGCTCGACCGACCGTCCGGATGCCGCGCCGCTGCCCATCAAGGTCGTCGCCTCGGACGTGAGTCGTTTCGAGCGCGAGGCGATGGAGGAGAGCGTCGTGCTCGCCCCGGCCGAGCGCTACGTCGTCGAGGTCCGCTTCCCGGACGCGGGCGGTTTCTCGCTCGTGAACCGCGTGCAGGGGATCAACCACCGCCAGGGGCTCTTCCTGGAAGAGAGCACGGTGCTCGGTCGCGTCGCGGTGTCGGGCGCCGGAGGCGGTCCGGCCCGTCCAGACGCCGCTCACGGCCACGACTTCACCACGCTGCGCACGCACGAAGACGTGGTCGCGGACGTCGATCGGTACCGGCACCTCTTCGACGCCCCACCCGACCACGAGCTCCTCCTGACGCTCGAGGTCGATTCACTCCCCATGGCGATCGAACAGTCGATGAACCTGGACTGGGTCTACTTCAACCCGGTGGAGTGGACGGGGACGATGCCGGTCATGAACTGGGCCACGAGCGGGCGCGAGGTGGCGTGGCTGCTGCGCGACCCGGCCACGGGTGCCGAGAACGAGGAGATCGACTGGCGCTTCCGGGTGGGAGACGTGGTCAAGATCCGGATCACCAACGACCGGGCGGCGTTCCACGCGATGCAGCACCCGCTGCACATCCACGGGCAGCGCTTTCTGGTGGTGGAGCAGAACGGGATCGCGAACGAGAACAAGGTCTGGAAGGACACCGTCCTGTTGCCGACCGGATCGACGACCGACATCCTCCTCGAACTCTCGAACCCGGGTCGGTGGATGGTGCACTGCCATATCGCCGAGCACCTCGAGTCCGGAATGAAGTTCGTCTTCGACGTCGAAGGAAACGCGCCATGAACGACACCCTGAAGCCTCGCCACGCGCGCCCACGCGACCCGGACCGGGAGCGCCTCCACCGGGAGAACCAGCTCCTCGTCGGCGTGGTGCTCGCCGTCGTCCTCGCCCTCCTCGCCGTCCTCACGGAGCGGGCAGCCGGGCAGGACTTCAGCGAGCTCATGGCGACCGAGGGTGACGTGGCGCTCACCGGTGTGAAGGTGATCGACGGCACCGGGGCACCGGCCCGCACCGGCCAGACCGTCCTCATCCGCGGGGAACGCATCTCGGCCGTGGGGGCGGACGGAAGCGTCGACATCCCGTCGGGGGTCGAGGTGCTCGACCTCTCCGGGCACACCGTGATCCCGGGCCTCGTGGGGATGCACAACCACTCGTACTACACGGGCGGCAACGGTCGCGCAGCCCAGCTCACCTTCTCCGGCCCGATCCTCTACCTCGCGTCGGGGGTGACGACGATCCGCACGACCGGCGCGCAGCAGCCGTACGCGGAGCTCAACTTGAAGCGCGAGATCGACGAAGGCCGCATGGTCGGTCCGACGATCTTCACCACGGGTCCGTACCTGACGGGCGAACAGAGCACGTCGAGCACGATGACGAAGCTCACCGACCCCGAGCAGGCCCGCCGGGTCGTGCGCTATTGGGCCGAGGAGGGGGTCGACTGGTTCAAGGCCTACACGTGGATCACGCGCGCCGAGCTGGGAGCCGCGATCGAGGAGGCACACCGGAACGGCGTGAAGGTCACGGCCCACCTCTGCTCCGTGGGGTACCGGGAGGCCGTCGCGCTCGGCATCGACAACCTCGAGCACGGCCTCTTCGCGAACAGCGAGTACGATCCGGACAAGCGGCCGGACGAGTGCCCGGCCGGCTTCCGGAGCGGATACGCCGACCTCGATGTCGACGGCTCCGAGGTCCAGGCCACCTTCCGGGACATGATCGAAAACGACGTCGCGATGACGTCCACGCTGGTGGTCTACGAGATCTCGGTCTCCGGCCGGCCTCCGATCGACGAGCGCGTGTACGAGATGCTCGCGCCGGACATCGCGGACGAGGTGCGACGCATCGCAGAGGCACGGCGGGCCGGGCGCGGCGCGATCGACCCCGCCGTCTACGCCAAGGCGCTCGAGTACGAGCGAGCCTTCGTGGACGCCGGGGGACTCCTGGCCGCCGGCGTCGACCCGACCGGGTACGGCGCGGCGCCGCCGGGCCTCGGCGACCAGCGAAACTACGAGCTCCTCCTCGAGGCCGGCTTCTCGCACCCCGAAGTCGTGCAGATCATGACGCACAACGGCGCGAAGATCCTGGGGATCGACGCCGATGTGGGGACGGTGGAAGCCGGCAAGGTCGCCGATCTGGTCGTCGTGGACGCCGACGTCGAGTCCGTGGGGCACATCCGCGACGTCGCGATCGTCTACCGCCACGGGATCGGGTGGGACTCTCCGGCGCTGATGGACCGGGTGCGCGGAATCGTCGGGATCCGCTGACGCACCTCCCGCACTTCCCCACACCGTCCCGACGACACTTCATAGAGGCAGACGCATGCGCTCCACCGCCCTCGCCGTCGTTCTTCTCGGCTTCCTCTCCGCCGGCGGCGCCGCCCAGCAGCGCCCGGAGACCGGCCCGATCGTCACCTCCGGCGGTCCCACCTTCCTCGTCGAGGATCCGGACTTCCCGATTCCGACGGACCGGGAGCTGAAGGCGGCCTTCGAGCTCGTCGACGGTCCGAGCAGCCCGGAGCACATACAGCAGCAGCTCGGCACGATGGCGCGCTACCTGAACATGCACGTCCGGCACGGCATGCCACGCGAGAACGTTCGCGTGGCCGGGGTGGTGCACGGGGGCGCCTCGTGGGCGCTGCTCCGGGACGAGCACTACCGGGCCGAGTTCGGTGTCGACAACCCGAACAAGGCGCTGATCGAGGAGATCGTCGCCTCGGGCGGACAGGTCATCCTGTGCGGCCAGACCGCGGGCAGCCGCGGCATCACGAAGGACCAGCTCCTCCCCGGCGTGCAGATGGCGCTGTCGGCGATGACCGCGCTCACGGTGCTCCAGCAGGACGGGTATCAGATCATCCTCTGGTAGGGAGGGGCGGCGCGCCGCTTGACCGAGCCTCCGCTTGCGGATCCCCCGCCGGCTTGCGGATTCCCCGCCCGCCCCGGATTCTGAGCTCCTGGACGGTGGATCGTCGCTGCGATCTGCCCCACCACCACACGCACACGACCGCCCCGTGCCGCAGCCTGAAGCCCGTGCCGCAGCCTGCAGGAGGAACACCATGAGCCACGATTCCCTGTCACGTCGAACCTTCGTCGGAGGCGCTGCAGCCGCCACCGCGCTCGGTACGCTCGGGATCACACCCGCCGCGGTCGCGGCCCGGGACCGGACCGCAGCCGCCCGGGGGATCCGTCGCCTGCCGGGGGGTGCGCCCATGCTGCGCGCATGGCAGTCACAGGTCGATGCCTACGACGCACTCGCCCATCTCTCCACGAACGAGAATCCGTTCGGGCCGTCCGAGAAGGCGCTCGAGGCGATGACGTACGCCTTCAAGTACTCGATGCGTTACGGGTACCCCGACAACAACTGCCAACAGCGCATCGCAGATGCGCACGGAGTGCCGCGCGATCACGTGCTGATGGGCGCGGGCTCCGGCGAGATCCTCGACGTCGTCGGGCTCACCTGGCTTGCGCACGACAAGAAGGTCGTGGGCGTGGAGCCCTCGTACGGCTCGGTCTACTCGCACGCCACCGGGATCGATGCGGACACGATCCTGCTGCCGCTCGAGGCCGACTACCGCCAGAACATCGAGCGCATGGTCGACGCGACGAACCGAAACGCGCGCGACGTCGGCTTCGTCTACCTCTGCAATCCGAACAACCCGACCGGCGTCACCGTCACGGCCGACGAGGTCGCGTACCTGCTCGACAACATCCCCGAAGACATCCCGGTGCTCATCGACGAAGCGTATCACCACTTCGTCGAAGACCCGGCGTACGAGGAGTCGCTCGAGTACGTGCGGCAGGGGCGGCGCGTGATCGTGGCGCGCACCTTCTCCAAGATCTACGGGATGGCCGCCATGCGAATCGGCTTCGCGATCGCGCCGCCCGACATGATCGCCGAGATGCGCAACTACTCGACGGGCAGCGTGAACGCCCTCGCTCGGTGGGGCGCGGTGGCGTCGATGGACGACGAGCCGGCCGCCCGACGGACGCTGGAGCACAACCGGACGTGGCGGGAGCAGACCCGCGCGGACCTCGAGGCGCTCGGCTACGAATCGATCCCCTCGCAGACGAACTTCTTCATGGTCGACCTCCGGCAGCCGGTGGCACCGATCCGGCGTGCGTTCCGCGAGCGCAACGTAGCCGTGGGCCGGGACTTCCCGCCCATGCTCAACCACCTGCGCGTGTCGATCGGCTCCGAGGAGGAGATGGGGCGCTTCATGAACGCCTTCGAGGACATCCTCAAGACGCCGTTGATGAGCTCACAGAGCGGGTAGAGGCGCCAACCGCCCCCACGAACCCCACCGGAGCCGCCCGATGAGCCCGACCCGCAAGGACTTCCTCAACCTCTCCGCGACCGGAGCGCTCGGGATGGGACTCGGTGCCCGGCCGGTCGCGGGCCACGAGGCAGCCGGCCCGGTGCACGGGACGACGGGCACCTCGTCCCCCGAGCGCCAGGAAGCCCCCCGCCGCCTCGACGTCCTCGTCCTCGGCGGAACCGGCTTCATCGGCCCGTTCCAGGTCCGCTCGGCGCTCGAGCGCGGGCACTCCGTCACCCTGTTCAACCGGGGCTCGGGGCGGGCGATGTTCCCGTATCTGGAGACGATCGTCGGCGATCGCAACGGCGACTACGAGGGGCTGCGGGGTCGGCGGTGGGACGTGGTCATCGACAACGCCACGAACAACACGCGTTGGATGGAGCTGGCCACCGAGGCGCTGCAGGATGCGACGGACCAGTACGTCTTCGTATCCTCACGGTCGGCCTACGCCGACGTGAGCCGTGTACCGATGACCTCCGAAGCGCCCACGTGGACGTTCGAGACGGCCGACGTGCCGCGCGATCAGGAGCGGCTCCCGTACGGCCTCGGGAAGGCGGAGATGGAGCGGATCGCGCAGCGGGCGCTCCCCGGCCGCGCGACGATCCTTCGACCGGGCCTGATCATCGGGCCGGGCGACGAGACGGATCGCTTCACGTACTGGCCGGTGCGCATCGACCGGGGCGGAGAGATCCTCGCGCCGGGGAACGGCACCGACCCGGTGCAGATTATCGACGTGCGCGACTTCACGGACTTCACGGTGAAGCTGGCGGAGGACGCCACGACGGGGATCTTCAACTGCGTCGGCCCCCGGACCCCGCGCCCGTTCGCGGAGCTCCTCTACGGGATCCGGGCCGTGACCACGACCGAGGCGTCGTTCACCTGGGTGCCGCAGGACTTCCTGGCCCGCTTCGACGTCATGCCGTACCGCGAGATGCCTGCGTGGCGTCCGCCCACGAACGGCAACGAGGGCTTCGCGCGCTTCGACCTCACCCCGGAAGTAGAGGCCGGTCTGACCTTCCGCTCCCTCGCGGATACGGCCACCGCGACGCTCGAGTATCACTACGCGCGGCCGCTCGAGCGCCGGGAGGCATTCCGCTCGGGTCTGTCGGCGGACCGGGAGCGTGAGGTCCTGGCGGCGTGGCACGCGGCGAGCGGATAGGCCGACCGGCGGTGCACGGGTAGGCGGACCGGGGTACCGGAGGCTCGTCAAACCCGCTGACTCCGGCACGGCTCCGCTCCCGACGGGCTGGCGTCGCCCGGGTCCACTCCGAAGATTGTCGGGCCCTCGATCCCGGTCGGGCGCGGAGCCCGACGGGCTCGTGCCGGCCGCACCGCAGAACGCCCGGACGGAGCGCCGCGTGGAGCCGACCACGACCCAAGCCGGAACGACCATCCTCGACCAGGTGACCGGGGCGGTCCACGAGCGCGTCGTGGGCCAGAAGGATGCGGTCGAGGGGCTGCTCGTGGCGCTGCTGACCGGCGGCCACATTCTCCTGGAGGGGCTGCCGGGGCTGGCGAAGACGCTCATGGTCCGGACGCTGGCCGAGGCGATCCACACCGACTTCCGGCGCATCCAGTTCACCCCCGATCTCCTGCCCACGGACATCGTCGGCACACCGATCTTCGATCAGGCGACGGGCGCCTTCCGGGTGCAGAAGGGACCGATCTTCTCGAACATCATCCTGGCCGACGAGATCAATCGGGCGCCGCCGAAGGTGCAGGCCGCGCTGCTCGAGGCGATGGAGGAGCGCCAGGTCACGATCGCCGGCGAGACCTTCCACCTGGAAGACCCCTTCATGGTGCTCGCGACCCAGAACCCGGTCGAGCTCCACGGCACGTATCCGCTCGCCGAGGCCCAGCTCGACCGCTTCGCGATGAAGCTCGAGATCGGATACCCGAACCGGGACGAGGAGAAGACGATCGTGTGGCGCGTGGCTGCCGGGACACCGATCCCGATCGACACGGTCGTGACCGTGGCCGCCATCGCCGAGGCACGCCGCGCCGTGGCGGAGATCCGCCTCGAAGACGAGGTGCTCGACTACCTGGTCGAGCTGACCTTCGCGACCCGCGAGCCGGAGCGCTACGGACTCGACGACCTCGCGCCGCTGATCGAGTACGGGGCCTCCCCGCGCGCGACGATCGTCCTGACGCGCACGGCACGTGCGCGCGCCTTCCTCGCGGGGCGCGACTACGTCCTGCCCGACGACGTCAAGGCGATGGCGCCCAAGGTGATGCGCCACCGGATCCGCACGACGTACGAGGCCGACGCGCGCGGCATCGACCCCGACGACATCGTGCAGCGCGTCCTCGGCGCGGTGCCGTCTCCCTGACGTCGGCGTGACGGCGCGGTGGGGTGCGCTCCGGACCGCCGACGAGGTGGAGGAGCGGGGGCGGCACGTCTTCTCGCCCGAGGTCACGGCGCAGCTCAAGCGCATCGAGCTCGCCACGCGCGGGCTCGTCGAGTCCCTCTTCAGCGGTGAGTACCACTCGATCTTCAAGGGCCGGGGCCTCGAGTTCTCCGACGTCCGCGAGTACCAGCCCGGCGACGACGTGCGCTCGATCGACTGGAACGTCACGGCCCGACGCGGCCACCTCTTCGTCAAGGAGTTCGTCGAGGAGCGACAGCTCTCGGCGCTGGTGATGGTGGACCTGTCGGCGTCGAAGACGTTCGGCACGGGGGCGAAGGATCACGCCACGATCGCAGCGGAGATCGCCGCCATTCTGACGCTGGCCGCGACGGCGAACAACGACCGGGCCGGCCTCCTGCTCGTCACCGATCGCGTGGAACGCTTCGTGCCTCCGGACACCGGGCGCAGGCACGCGCTGCGCGTCGTGCTCGAGCTGCTCGCCTGGCAGCCGGCCGGTCGCGAGACCCGCCTGTCCGAGGGGTTCCGCTACGCGGAGAAGGTGCTCCGACAGCGCTCGACGGTCTTCGTGATCAGCGACTTCCTGACGGGGTCCGCCGTGGACCCCGACCTCCCGCGCTCCGCCCGGAAGCTCGCCTGGGACCACGACGTCGTCCCCGTGCGGCTCCTCGATCCCGCGGCCGGCCGCCTCCCGCGCGTGGGCATGCTCGCGGTGACCGACCCCGAGACCGGGCGAAGGCGTGTGGTGAATACGAGCAGCCGCCGGGTCCGAGCCCGCTTCGAGGCGGCCTCCGCCGCCACGCGCGAGGAGATCGACAAGCTCTTCGGGGATCTCAAGCTCGACACGATCGACCTCGACACGGGCGAGGACTACCTGCCGCCTCTGATCGGCTTCTTTCGGGGCCGCGCGAGGAAGCTGTGACGGCGCGCCGACCGACCGTGCGCCGACCGATCGCGAGCACGATGCGTTCGCGCGGCGGGTCGCGTCGTGCTCGGGCGGAGTGGGCCGA
This sequence comes from Longimicrobiales bacterium, assembly GCA_028280205.1. Lineage (GTDB taxonomy): Bacteria > Gemmatimonadota > Gemmatimonadetes > Longimicrobiales > Gaopeijiaceae > UBA2589. Next base: position 2,571 of record JANQME010000031.1, on the reverse strand, counting down.
AGCGCGCGCGGGGTGGACTGCGACGCTCGGGTGGGCCACGACGGTCACAGCGTGGGTCACCACGCTCGTAGGGGCCGGACCGGTCGAGCCCGTCACGGCTCAGGAGAGCGGAGCCCTTCCGATCATCGCGCTCGAGCGTGTCACCGTGTCGGCGGACACGATTCAGCTCGGCGATCGCTTCGAGCTGAGGCTCGACGTGCGCCTCGCCCCGGGCGGCGTCGCGTACCTGCCCGACTCGATCGCGGGAGCGGGCTTCGAGCCCTTCGGGCCCGTTCGCTGGGAGAGCGGTGATCCCCGGGACGACTCGGGGATTCGGCTCACGATCGTCTATCCGCTCATCGCCTTCGACGTCGGAGACGTGGCACTCCCCGCCTTCGAGCTCTACGCGGCCGCCAGAGACGAAAGCGTCCGGGCGGGCATGGTCGACGAGGAAGCCGTCGTCGGCCGCTTCGACGCCTTCGTGGAGAACGTGTCTTTGGCGCCGTCGGCGCGGATGCTGGCTGTCCCGGGCCGTACGATCCAGGTCGTGTCGGTCCTGCACCTCGAGGACATGGAGTACGGGATCGCGCCGCGGCCCGCCGCGGACGTCGCCGGCGGGAACCGTAGTTGGCCCGCAACCGGTCTGGCGGTCGTGTTCGCCTGCGTACTGCTCGGGGTAGGTACCGCGTCGATCCGTGAATACGCTGCGCGTCGAGCGATGGAGCCGACTCCGGCTGTCTCACCCCGGGTGACGGCGCTGGCCGCGCTGGACGAGCTTCTTGCGAGCGACCTGCTGGCGCGCGGACGCATCCGCGACTTCTTCGAGCGCTCGAGCTCGACGGCACGCCGCTTCGTCGAGTCGATGGACGACGCGTGGGATCCGTCGTGGACCGGGAGCGAGCTCGCCGACGGGTTGGCCCGGCGGAGCCCGGTCGATTCGACACCGCTGCGCGAGGAGATCGCGACCGCCGAGGTGGTGAAGTTCGGAGGAGAGCGACCCGAACCGGAGGCGGCCGTCGCGCATGCGCACAGACTGCGCGAGTGGATCGCGTCTCGAGGATCCGACGCGTGAGCGGATTCGCCTTCGCCGAACCCCGTTGGCTCTGGCTTCTCGCAGCCCTCCCGCTGCTCGCCCTCGCGCTACGCTGGACACGGCGCGGTCTCACGGTCGCGCATACCGGCGCGCCGGTACGCGGATCGCCCCTCCTGACGCTCCTCGACGTCGCGCCGCTCGGCTTTCGTATCCTGGCGCTCGCCGCCGTGGTCGTCGCGCTCGCCGAGCCGCGGGTCGTGGAGGTTCGCGAAGAGCCCCGGGTGGAGGGCGTGGGGATCGCCCTGGCACTCGATCTCTCGACCTCGATGTGGGCCGAGGATATGGGAGCCCGCCGCAGCCGGCTCGACGTCGCGAAGGATGCGGCACTCCAGTTCGTCGAGGCGCGCTCCGACGACATCGGGCTCGTGGCCTTCGCCGGCGAGGCGTTCGCCCGACTTCCGCTCACGGACGACGGCTTCGTGGTCGAAGACGCGGTCGGTCGGCTCGAGGTCGGCCTACTCACGGACGGGACCGACATCGCCGGTGCGATCGCGGCCGGAGCGGGGCTGCTGGACGACGCACCGCACGCGTCGAAGGTGCTGATCCTCGTGACCGACGGGGCACACAACAAGACGGGCGTCATGCCGGACCTGGCGGCGCGTGCGGCGGCGGCGGTCGGTGTGACGATCTACCCGGTCGCGATCGGTCAGGAGCAGGGGCGCGACACCCGCGCGATGGAGACGGTCCTGACGCAGGCAGCGCGCATCACGGGAGGCCGCTACTTCAAGGCGACGGACCTGGGCGCGCTCGAGGAGATCTACCGGGAGATCGACCGCCTCGTGCAGCCTTCGATCGAGACCGTGGAGCGCATCGAGACGACCCCGTACGGCTGGCTCTTCGCCCTGACGGCGCTCGCTCTCGCGCTCCTCGCCTCGGCGCTGCGCGCGTCGCCGCTGGGGGTGCTCCCGTGAGCGTCGTCCGCCCCGATCTCCTCGTGCTGGCTCCCACCGCGGCCGTGCTGCTCGTCCTGCTGGTCACGCTCCAATGGTGGCGCGGACGGCGGCTCGTCGCGGCGTACGGAGGTCCGGTCCCGGCGCGCAGGCTGCTCGATCGTGACCTCGGCCGCTTCCCCGCGGTCCGGATCCTCGCGGGCACGCTCGGAGCGGTCGCGCTCGCGCTGGCCGCGGTGGAGCCCGCTACCGAGGATGTGCCCACTCCGCCCCCACCCGTCCCGCTCGACCTGCTGGTCGCCGTGGACGTGTCGCACTCGATGAGCGCCACGGACGTCGCCGGCAGTCGGATCGAGCGGGCCCGCGCGCTCGTGACAAGCCTCGTCGAGGAGGGCACCGCGGACCGCATCGCCTTGTCGGTCTTTGCGGACTGGCCGTTCGGTCTGGCTCCGCTCACGCACGACGGCGACGTCGTGACCTTCTTCGGGCCGTGGATCACATCGGAGCTCATGGGCGCCCGCGACCAGGGCACCTCGCTGGCGACCGCGCTCGGGCAGGCTCGAGCTGCGTGGGAGCGGCGGCCGCGGGAAGATGCACGCCGCGTCGTGC
>JANQME010000417.1 GCA_028280205.1 Longimicrobiales bacterium | reverse complement strand
TTGACCTGCTTGAGCCAGTCGGGCTGGTAGCTCACGCCGTACTCGAAGCCGCGCTGGTCGGCCCCGGAGCCTTCACGATTGTGTCGCGCCACCGCGGTTTCCTCGGGGGAATCGTCCATCGCCCGCCAGGCGATGGAAAATCAGGAAAAACGCCGATAAACGAATGTTTTTCCCCGGCCGATCAAAAGTCAACAATTGAGTGGGTGGATCCGGCCGGAACCGCCTGTCGACGCTGGACGATCGGCAGCACGACGGTGTGGTGTTTTTACAGAAATCAGAGCTGAACGGGGACGGGCGCAAAGGTGAGGAAAAACGTCACAATCAGGAACCAGCCGAGAAGGGTGCGCGGGCGATCGAGCTCCGGCCCGGGCTGAAGGACGCTCGGATGCGCGACGCGGCCGCGGTGCAGGACGAGTACGAGGAGGGCCCACGCCCACCAACCCCACCAGAGGATGCCGAGCGGGATCAGGGCGAGCAGGAAGAGTCGCGCGAAGCGGTCGTGCCGCGCCGGGAAGAGCGAATACAGGACGTGGCCCCCGTCGAGCTGGCCCAGAGGCAGCAGGTTCAGCGCGGTCACGAAGAGACCCAGCCACCCCGCCAACGCCAGGGGGTGCAGCAGGACGAGTGCCTCGCCGGGCGGCACCGGCCCGAACGCGGACGCGAGCACGTGTGTCGCCACCCCGCTGCCGAGCCACACGGGCTGGCCGGCGAAGCGGATCGCGAACGGGATCGAGACGGACGCCGGGCCCGGTACCGCCCGCGAGAGCGAGAGCCCCGCGACGAACATCGGCAGGGACACGAGGAAGGAGGCGATCGGCCCGGACGCACCGATGTCGAAGAGAATCGAGCGCCGCACCGTGGGCCCGCGCAGCCGGATGAAGGCGCCCAGGCTCCCGATCACGGAGAACCACGGCGGAAACGGGATGAAGTACGGAAGGCTGGCCCGAACCCGGTGTCGGCGAGCGGCCCAGTAGTGGCCCATCTCGTGGCAGAGCAGCACGCCGAGGAACGGGAAGGCGAAGGTCGCCCCGAGCCAGAGGCTCGCGGCCTCGAGCCCGGACGGATACGGCAGAACGAGCCGGCCCACCTCCAGGATCCGCGTACGGAACGGATCCACGCCGGCCATGAGCGCACCCGACCCGAGCGTCGTGAAAAGCGTCGCGGCCAGGAGCGTCACGTGCACCCAGGCCCGGCCCTCCCGGGTCCCTTTTCGTTGGTAGACGAGGACGACCCCGACCCCCTCCTCATCCTCCTCCAGATGCGCCTGGGCGGGCCAAGTCGAGAGCGCATTCACGACCTCGGGCGAGTCGGTCCGGAGGCCCGGTCGGAGTCTCCCGCGGAGCACGGTATCGTACGGAAGCGAGACGAGCCGGGTCTCGACGAGGAGCGGCATCCAGACCGAGAGATCGATCTTGACCCCCCCAGGTGGCGTCATTAACATCGCCCTGATCGCGAGATTCGTTTCATGCGGTCGCTCCAGGCGGGCACCCTCCCCGTGCCGGCCGAACCGGAGACGCCTCCCAGCCGGCTCCGGGCTCTCACCCTCGACCCGCCGGGTCGAACCCTTCCACGCCACCGGAACCGCAGCTCCGCCCCGATGGGCGAGCGCGCGGAGCGCTTCGTGGACATCGCCGAATTACAGAGCCACAACGTCGGGGCGCTGCACGATCTCGCGGACGAGCTGAAGCTCAGCGACTTCGAGAGCCTCCGCAAGGAATCGCTTCTCCTTCGCATCGAGAACGCGCTTCTCGAGCGTGGCGAGTCGCTCACGACCGAAGGCGTGCTCGAGCTCATGCCCGAGGGGTACGGCTTCCTGCGATCTCAGATCTGGAGCTACATCCAGAGCCCCGACGACGTCTACGTGAGTCCGTCCCAGGTCAAGGAGTTCGGGCTGCGCACCGGCGACACCCTCGTCGGGGAGGTCCGTCCGCCTCGCGGCAACGAGAAGTACCTCGCGCTCGTCGAGCCCGAGACGATCAACGACCTGGTTCCCGAGCAGGCGCGGGAACGAGGAGAGTTCGAGTCGCTCCGGCCGATGTACCCGGAGAAGAGGCTCAACCTGGAAGTCCCCGGCGAAGGGGGCTCGCTGGCGATGCGCGTCGTCGATCTGATCGCGCCGATCGGCGAGGGTCAGCGCGGGCTGATCGTATCTCCGCCTAAGGCCGGAAAGACCACGATCCTACGCCAGATGGCCCAGGCGATCGCACACAACTCGCCCGACTGTCACCTCATCGTGCTGCTCATCGACGAGCGGCCCGAAGAGGTGACCGAGATGACGGCCGAAGTGGACGGCGAGGTCGTCGCGTCGACCTTCGACGAGTCGGCCCAGCGGAGCATCCAGGTCGCCGAGATGGTGCTGGAGAAGGCGAAGCGCCAGGTGGAGCACGGCAAGGACGTGGTCATCCTCCTCGACTCGATTACCCGCCTCGCGCGGGCCTACAACGCGGTGATCAAGCGCTCCGGGCGAATCATGTCGGGCGGAGTCGACGCCAACGCCCTCCAGAAGCCCAAGCGCTTCTTCGGGGCGGCCCGAAACATCCAGGACGGCGGCTCGCTGACCATCGTGGCCACCGCGCTCGTCGAGACCGGCAGCCGGATGGACGAAGTCATCTTCGAGGAGTTCAAGGGCACCGGGAACATGGAGCTCGTGCTCGACCGCGGCATCGCCGAGCGGCGCGTCTTCCCGGCCATCGATCTGAATCGGTCGAGCACCCGAAAAGAGGAGCTTCTCCTCTCCGACACCGAGCTCAACCGTACCTTCCTGCTCCGAAACTTCCTGGCGGACATGCCCCCGGAGGAAGCCATCGACTTCCTGCTGAAGCGGATGCGGATGACGCGTACGAACTCCGAGTTCATGGAGGAGATGGCGCGCGGGGTCTGACCGCGCCCGCGCTCCGGCGGTCGCCGGCCGCGTCAATCGTCGATGATGCCCACGTAGCGTGGGTTCACCACGAAGTCCTCCCCGTCGAACACCTTCCGGTCCCACGGGAAGATCACGTTGGCGTCCATCGTCAGGGCCGAGTAGTCGGGCTGGTACCCGGTCGTACGCGCGAAGCTCGTCGCGGTACGCACCTCCGCCGGACGCACGTCCCGCACCGCGGCCAGCGCGAGCCGGAGGGTGTCCCCCGACGTGGTGATCTCGTCGACGACGAGCACGCGCTGCCCGCGCGCCTGCGCCGGCGCGGCGGACAGGATCGCCGGGCGGTCGCGAACCGTCTCGTCGCCGTCCTTGCGGGAGATCTTCATCGAGTAGAAGTCGAGACGGAGCATCGAGGCGATGACCGCGCCCGGGATGACTCCCGCGCGCGCGATCCCGACCACGATGTCCGGGTCGTAGTCGCGGGCGACCTTGAGCGCGAGGGCCCGGCAGAGCTCGCCGAACATCGCCCAGTCGACTTCGATGTGTTCCTGGGGGAAAGTCATCCCCGAAGGTACCGCGTTCGACGCGAGGGAACACCTCGGGCTCGGGCGTTGACGCCTCGGTGGGTGCGTACGATCGTCGCCTTCATGGCCGAGGAAATGCAGGACGCCGCCGACCGCGCCCTCGAGGCCGCCCTCGACGCAACGGGCGCACGCGACCCGCGCGAGTTCTATCGGGTGCGGTTGCGTGAGCTGCGCAGCGCCGATCCGGCCGGGTACGAGCGGGCGGTCGCCTACTACCGCGACGAGCTCATCCCGGCCGTGGCCGCGGGTGCTCCCCCACTGGATGCGTGGACCGAGTACGGGCGCTTCCTCGCCGAGGCGACGAGCCCCGGCCGAACCGTCTCCATCGACGAGAGCGGGAGGGCGCACGGGTACGCGGGCCCGGATCCGACGCGCCTCCTCCTCCACCTCCCGGACGAGAAGGGCGCGCGTGCGCTCCTGGTCGGGCTGCCACCGGAGCTGTCTCCTGCCCAACGTGCCACGTACGATGTCCTCGTGGCCGGAAAGCACCGCGCCTGAAGAGCTGAGTCAGTCCTCAACCATGTAGGCGAGGCCCCAGGCGCCGATCCCGAGGTGCGTCGCGATGACCGGCGTCGCGGGGGCGCCCACGACCTCGACGTCCTTCCCCCAGCGCGCCCGGATCGCCTCGGTCATCTCGGGTACGATCTCCGGCATCCCGACGTGGACCACGCCGAAGCGCACCTTCTCGACGTCCGGGGGAACGTGCTCGCCCAGCACGCGAAGCATCTCCCGGTGGGCCCTCCGGACTCCGAAGGCCTTTCCGTACGCCTCCACGCCACCCTCGGGGTTCATGCCCATCACCGGCTTGATCCCCGTGAAGCGTGCGATGAGCGCCTTGCGCCGGTCGACCCGGCCCGAGGCGATCATCCGGTCGAAGGTGCGGACAGTGAAGAAGATCCCGGAACGTTGCCGGATCCGATGGATCTCGTCGGCGATCCGCTCCGAAGCCCAACCGGATTCGGCGAGCTCGGCCGCCTTCAGGACGAGGAGGCCGATCAGGAGCGAGTTGCCGAGCGAGTCGACCAACCGGAGCGGAGCCGTCTCGAAGCGTGACGCCGCGGCCTCGGCGGAGCCGAGCGTCCCCGACAGCGTCGAGGAGAGGAAGATCCCCACGATCTCCTCGGATTCCTCGGCCGCCGCCTCGAAGCCCTCGAGCATCGCCGCGGGCGTGGGCTGGCTCGTGGTCGGCAGCGACTTCGCGGAAGCGAGTCGGCGGTGGAACTCCTCGGCGGAGATGTCGACCCCGTCGCGGTACGAGTCGTCCCCGTCGACGATCGAGAGCGGCACGACGTGGATGCCGTGCGCCCGAACGATCTCCTCCGGAAGATCCGCCGCGGAGTCGGTCACGATGCCAACCGGACGCCGCGCGAGCTGTACGTGTCCTCCCGCCCGGCCGAGCGTCTCGTGCTGAACCTCCATGTCCTCGGCCTTGTGAGTCGCCAGCTCGCCGACGCCCCTCAGCCAGGAGAAGACATCCTCGGGCTCGTCCGTGTGGATATGCACTTTGAGCACGTCGCCTGAGCGGATGACGATGAGCGAGTCGCCCATGTCCCGCAGCACGTCGCGGACTTCCGACTGGGTCGGGAGGTCCTCGCCACGGACGAGCGCCTCGGTACAGTACCGGTACTGCTCCTCGGCCTCCGCGTACTCGGCCAGCGCCGCAGCCATCGGACCGCCTGCACCGTTCTCCGAAGCGGTCTCCGCTCGTCCCCCCAGCGAAACACCGTGCATCAGTGCGAGCACGCCCTCGAGCATGCTCACGAAGCCCTTGGCGCCGGCGTCGACCACACCGGCCTTCCGCAGGACGGCGAGCTGCTCCGGCGTGCGGGCGAGCGACGTACGGGCCTGCTCGACGACGTGGCCGACGAGCGGTACGAAGTCGGAAACCCCCGCACCCTCGGCCGCGTGGGCGGCGTCGCGCATCACGGTCAGGATGGTGCCTTCGACCGGATCTTCGAGCGACGCGTACAGCTTGTCCACGCCGGCGCGCAGCGCATTCCCGAACTGCTCCGCGCCGATACGCTCCCGATCCGTCACCGCTTCGGCGAAGCCCAGCAGGAAGTGCGAAAGCATCATCCCCGAGTTGCCGCGCGCGCCGAGCACGGCGCCCTGCGCCGCCTCGTATGCCACCGCGCCGACCGAGCGCTCGGTGTTCGCGCGGAGATGGTCGGCGACCGAACGCACGGTCATCGCCAGGTTCGTCCCGGTGTCGCCGTCGGGGACCGGAAACACGTTGATGCGATTGAGCTCGGTCCGCTGTCCCTGGGCGCTCTCGCACGCAGCAATCAGCGACCGCCGAAGCCGGGGGCCGTCCAGGTAACGGATCTGCATGGTGCGAAATGTACGAAGTGTGCCCCGTTGCGGGGATCCTGCACGGGCCGGGGCGACCGGATCGGGTCGCGCAGCGGCCCGCCGCTCGACACTCGAACCGCCCAGCTCTCGTCGTGTACGAAAGGAAGCTCTACACAGGAAGGGAGCCCCGCGTTGCGGATGCCACGGCTTCAGATCCGAGGCGGAGCGACGACGGCATAGCCGTAGCTACGTCGAGGAGCTCCAACGACGGAGATGAGGCCGTGCCACCGCAACCC
>JANQME010000009.1 GCA_028280205.1 Longimicrobiales bacterium | reverse complement strand
CGAACGCGTAAACGGCGCCCTGACCGTCACCGGCGTTGCTCGCGGACACGAGCATGCGGTCCCCTTCGAGCGCGATGTCCGAGCCGAAACGGTCCTCGGGAAGGAGCTGCGTGGGCGTGAGCTTGGAGTGCTGGACCCAGTCGTCGCCCTGTCGGCGGAACGCGTACGCCGCACCCCGTGCGCCGTTGTCGGCGATCGAGCCGACCATGACCCAGTCGCCGTCGATGGCGAGTCCGCTTCCGAGCGAGTCGGCCGGGGAGCGGTTCTCGACCTCGATACGGCCGGACTCGGTCCAGGTGCCGCCCTCGTCGCGGTAGACGTAGACCGCGCCCGTACCGGCATCGGCCCGGGTGGCCGAAACCAGAAGAATGTCGTCCTGCTTCGCGAGCCGGATGCCGAAGCGGTTCTGCACCTCGCCGCTCGCGGGCTCCAGCCGCTGGGTGCGGCTCCAGGCGCCGGAGGCATCCCGCTCGAAGACGTAGACGACGCCGGAGCGCTGATCGTAGACCGGCTCGCCGACGAAGATCTGGTCGCCGTCGACGACCACCGAGTTGCCGAACGCCTGCGCCGATGCGGGCGCCGCGGCGACGATGGTCCCGGTCGCGACCGCGACCAGGCCGAGAACCATCCGCTTCATGAACTGCCTCTGGGATTGGAGCACGGCGCGCCGGACCGCGGCTCGCCGGTGTCTCGGGAACAGACGAGAAGAATTATCGAAACGGATGCCTCGAACAACTCCGGGACTGATACGTGGATCCGAGGCGTGTGTTTCGCGGCTCGCGGCGGCTCCGACCGTTCGAGGCGATGGCTCGTCAGCGCGCGTAGCGCTCCAGGAGCACGATCACCGCGACCACGAGCAGGACGGTCAGGACGATCTTGACCCAGCTCCACGGCCGCTCGCCCTGGACCTCCCCGGTGCGCGCGTTCACCAGGAAGCGATAGACCTTCTCCTTGTAGCGGTACGAGCAGATCCACATCGGGAGGAGGACGTGCTTGAAGGTGATCCCCGAGTGCCGCGTGTCGAGCGAGTGGATGCGCTGGCGATCTCCGCCGATGTCGCGCCTCACGTCCCCGCGGATCACGTCTTCCATGCGCTCCCGGGCGCGCCCCCACCCCTTCTTCACGTCGATCTGGTAGCGTTCGGCGGTGAAGCCGGAGAGGTACTCGTCCCGGTAGCCCACGAGGTTGCCCAGATCCCAGGGCTCGAGCGCCTCGGCCAGCTCTCGCGGCAGCGAGCTCGACCCGCACACGAGCATGTCGTCGAAGTCGCGCGAGACCGTACCCGACGCCGGATACCAGCGGACACGGGTCTCGGTCTTCGTCTCGCCGTTGCGCTCGACGCGCACGGTGTACTCCTCGCCCCGCTCCCCCCGGTAGCGGGTGAGGGTGTCGGCGTCGTACGTCCAGTACGGGGCGTAGAGCCCTTGGAGTCGGTCTTCGACGCGTGCCAGCTTCTCGAGGGCGTTCGGGGCGAACCACCGGCTTTTCACCCACGTGCGGAACGACGCGAGCGCGTCGGTTCGGTCGACCCGGAAGGGTAGCACGGCCTGGGGCTTGATGAGTCGCTGCGAGAGCTCGCGCGCGACGATGCTCGAGCCGCAGTACGGGCAGGGGAACGCCTCGTGCGTCGGTGAGGGTTCGACGAGGGCTGCACACGACGGACAGCGGACGGAGGTGACTTCCACCGTCTCGGCGTCGTCTCCGAGGCGGTCCTCCGAAGCACCGTGGAAGTCCTGCTCCTCGATCCCGTCGGTCGAACCGGGGAGTTGGGTCTCCGTACCGCAGTACGGACACTTCAACGCATCCTTCCCCGGCGCGAATACGACCTTGGCGCCGCACGCCTCGCACGGGAACTGACGCGCGCTCCCGGTCACGCGGCTCTTCGTTCTGGGTCGGGTCTCGAGGAGGGGGCGCGGGCCGCGCCCACCTGCCCGACCTCGATCACGAAGGCGGGAGCGGCGGCGGAGCCGAGCCGAACATCGCGGCGACGGCGTCGACGTCTTTCGCGGCGGTCCAGTTCGCCATGCCCTCGGTCCAGACGAGCGTCTCGCGCGTCACCGCGCCCGCGTCGATCTGCTGACGCAGGGCCGTGGCGTCGAACGGTCCGGACTGCTTGCCGTCGATGGCGGCGAAAAACTTCGGCGCAGACGGCAGCGGGGGCGGCGCGCCTCCGCTCGGGGCCGGTGCTCCACCGGAGCTGCCCTGCTGTGGGCTCATCGCCTGACCGATCTGGTTGGCCATCGCGAAGCCCATTCCGGCCCCCATGCCACCCGCCATCATGTCGCCGCCTCCGCCTCCCTGCTCGGCCATGTCCCCGATCGCCTCGGCGGTCTGGAACTTGGTGTAGCGGTCCAGGTCGCCGATCACACCCATGCTGGTCCGCTTGTCCAGCGCCTCTTCGACCGCGGGTGGGAGCGAGATGTTCTCGACGAGCAGCGTGCGCAGCTCGATCCCGTACCCCTCCATGTCGTCGTGTACGCGTCCGAGGAGCTTCTCGCCCAGCTCGTCGTAGTTGGCGGCCATGTCCAGGACGGCGATCCCGGACGACGCCATCGCGTCGGAGAAGCGTGCGACCAGGATGTTGCGCACCTGGTCCGTGACGTCCTCGGTGGTGAAGTGCCCGTCGGTGCCCACGATCTCGCGCAGGAAGGTGCCGGGATCGTCGACGCGCATGGCGTACGTGCCGAAGGCGCGCACGCGGACCGGACCGAACTCCGGATCGCGCATGGTGACCGGGTTCTTCGTGCCCCACTTCTGGTCCGTGAACTGGCGGGTGCTGACGAAGTAGACCTCGGCCTTGAACGGGCTCTCGAAGCCGTGCTTCCACCCTTTCAGCGTCGAGAGGATGGGCAGGTTCTCCGTCTCCAGCGTGTACATGCCCGGCGGGAAGACGTCCGCGAGCTGACCCTCGTCGATGAAGACCGCGGTCTGGCCTTCGCGCACCGTGAGCTGCGCGCCGTTCTTGATCTCGTTTCCGTGCCGCTGAAAGCGGTAGACGAGTGTGTTCGGGCTCGAGTCCGTCCATTCGATGACATCGATGAACTCGCCCTTGATCTTGTCGAACAGGCCCATGGCCGAATTCCTCCCGTATGTGACGATCGCTCCTGCAGGAGTACCGCCGATGCGTTCCGGAGCGCGGTCGACTCCACTATAGGATGGGGCGTCCGGTTTTGCCGTAGTCGCGTTTCGGCGGCCTCCCCATGCAATACGGACGGGTTCGGACCACCCTTCACTCGCCGGTCGCGCCGCGCCCGGAGCGGGCCCCTGCGCGCGCTTGCCGGCTGATCCGTCGCCACGCAACCTCCCGGACCCTTCGAACCTTCGGTGGAGACCCGACCCGTGCCGACTCCCGCTCTCCCGCAGCCCACCTCTCCGTGGCGCCCCCCGGCGATCCTGCGCCCCGGAGCCGTATGGCGTGGAGCCGTCGGTGGGGTCCTCGCGGCCGGGTTGTCCGTGCTCGCCGCACCGGCCTCGGGCCAGGAGCCGTCGTCGTGGGGTCCCGAGCTCCTCTTCCACACCTTTTCGATCGCCGCCGTCGATCCCGCGACCGGGGAGTCCGGAGTGGCGGTGACCACCCGGGTGGCGTGCGTCGGCAACGGCGTCCCCTGGGTCCGGGCAGGGGTCGGTGCAGTCGCCACACAGGCTTCTACCAGGACGGAGTACGGCGCTGAGCTCCTCGACATGCTGGAGCAGGGGATGTCACCGCAGGAGGCGCTCAACCGAGCGACCTCCGAGGACTCCGGCCGCGATCGTCGACAGGTGGGCGTGGTCTCGGTCGACGGACGGGCCGCGCAGCACACCGGCACGGGGCCGGGCGCCTGGGCGGGACACCGCTCCGGCCCCAACTACGCGGCGCAGGGCAACGTGCTCGTCGGTCCCGAGGTCGTCGACGCGGTCGCCGAGGCGTTCGAAGCCAGTGAGGGTTCGGGGCGCCACCTCGCCGACCGGCTCGTCGAGGCGCTCGGAGCGGGCCAGGCGGTGGGCGGGGATCGCCGGGTCGGCCGGCTCCAGTCCGCGGCGGTCATCGTGGCCGACCCGAGAGAGGGCATGGCCCGCCGCCCCGACGGTCAGACCGTGCACATCAACGTGTGCGAGCACAAGACACCCGTGGCGGAGCTCCGCCGTATCTACGACACCGTGTCGGGTACGCTCGGCTGGCGCGAGCTCTCCCAGCCGGTGGGGAGCGACGTGAGGCAGGTGAAGCTCATCCTGCACGAGCTCGGCTACTTCCGGCCGGACGCGGAATCGCTCGACCGAACGAACACCTCGGCCGTCTTCGACGACGAGATCGCGGAGGCGGTCGACGCCTTCCGCGCGGACCAGGGTCTCTCGTACCGCGGATCGGGAGGAACGCCGCCGGGCTTCGTCGACGCCGACGCCATCGAGCGCATGTGGACCGAGCTCGAGGCGGCCGGCCGGGCCGCGGAGGTGCGCGCCGCCTTCCGCGAGATGACGCGGGTGCGCCGCTGAGGGGTCGCGAGCACGCTGTCGGGATCGTCGCCGGAATTCTACGTTTCGATTCCGTTATGTTTCCCGGACCCGCTGCATTCGGCCCCCAGGGGCTCGGATCAGCGGGGATTTCACGATCGGAGAGCGAGCTCGACCCGGTGTGTTCCGGGGTCTCGCTTCGAGGAGTACATGGAAGTCCGAACCGCCGTGAAGGCGCTCCGGCCCGCGGATGATCCCGCGATGAGCGACGGGGCGCCCACAGGACCGGCCGGTATCCCTGTTCGCTCGCCCGTCGCGGTGGTGGCCGGCCCCGGCGGCGTGCGCGCGGCGCGAATCGCTGCAAACGGGAACGTGGCCGGGCCGATCGGCACCGACGAGGCCCTCGTCGGCGTCCTGCCGCCGGTGTATCCGGAGTGGCTCGGCGACCGGTCGTTCGCTTCCGCGCACGGGTGTCGATTCCCGTACGTGGTGGGGGAGATGGCTCGAGGGATCGCCTCGACGGACATGGTGATCGCCGCTGCCCGCGCCGGACTCATGACGTTCTTCGGAAGCGCGGGGCTCGCGATCCCCGAGATCGACGAGGCGGTGACGCGGATCCGGACGGCGCTCGGGTCCGATCTGCGCAACTGGGGCACGAATCTGATCCACAGCCCCCAGGAAACGCACATGGAGATGCAGTTCGCGGAGCTGATGCTCGCGCGCGGCGTCACGAACGTCTCCGCGTCCGCGTTCATGCGACTCGCTCCCGCGATCGTCTACCTCTCGGCGAGAGGACTCCGGCGGGCTCCCGACGGCTCGATTCGACGGCGCACGCACATCTTCGCCAAGGTCTCGCGGGTGGAGGTCGCACGCCCCTTCCTCTCCCCGGCCCCCGAGACCCTCCTGCGGCCGCTCGTGGACGCCGGTAAGCTGACCGCCGATGAAGCTGCGCTTGCACGGGAGATCCCGGTCGCCGGCGACATCACGGTCGAGGCGGACTCGGGCGGACACACGGACAACCGTCCCCTTCCGGTGCTCCTTCCGCGCATCCTGGAGTTGGCCGAGCGAACGGCGGAGGAATTCGGCTTCGCGGAGCGCGCCCGGGTCGGCGTGGGCGGTGGGCTCGGTACACCCGCGGCGATCGTCTCGGCGTTTTCCGCCGGCGCGGCGTACGTCGTGACCGGCTCGGTCAATCAGGCGACCGTCGAGTCCGCGCTCTCCGAGGACGGGCGACGCATGCTCGCCGAAGCGTCGATGACCGATGTCGCCATGGCGCCGGCCGCGGACATGTTCGAGATGGGCGTCGAGGTCCAGGTGCTCAAGCGTGGCACGATGTTCGCGCAGCGGGGTCGTGAGCTGTACCGGATCTACCGCACCTACGCCTCCTTCGAAGAGATGCCGCCCGACGTTCTGAAGGCGCTGGAAGGGCAGATCCTCGGTCGGCCGGTCGATGAGATCTGGAGCGAGACGCAAGCCTTCTTCGCCGAGCGGAACCCGAGCGAGATCGAACGAGCGGAGGCCGATGCGAAGCACCGCATGGCGCTCGTCTTCCGCTGGTACCTCTTCATGGGCGCGCAGTGGGCGCGCTCGGGCGAGACCCGCCGCCGGGCGGACTACCAGATCTGGTGCGGTCCGGCGATGGGCGCCTTCAACGACTGGGCGAGAGGAAGCTTTCTCGAACCCGTCGAGAATCGCACCGTAGTGCAGATCGGGCTCAACCTGCTCGAGGGCGCCGCATGGCTGTCCCGTGCGAACCAGCTTCGGCTGGCGGGCGTCCCGCTCTCGCCGGCGGACCGTGCGTTCTCACCCCGTCCACTTCGATAACGGATAGATGACGACCTCCCCCCCCATCGCCATCGTCGGAATGAGCTCCCTCTTCGCGGGGAGCCAGGACGTTCTCGGGTTCTGGCGCGACATCGTGTCGGCCACTGATCGGCTCACGGACGTGCCGCCGCACGCCTGGCTGATCGCAGACTACTACGACCCGGACCCGTCCGCGCCGGACATGACCTACGCCAAGCGGGGCGGATACATCGACCCCGTGGCGTTCAACCCGATGGAGTTCGGCATGCCGCCGACGACCATCCCGGCCACGGACACCGCACAGCTCCTGGCGCTCATCGCGGCGAAGCGTGTGCTCGAGGATGCGGGTCGCTTCGGTGGGGACGTCGACCACGCACGAACCAGTGTCATTCTCGGTGTCGCTTCGTCGACCGAGCTCGTCGTCGAGATGGGCTCCAGGCTTCAGCACCCCATCTGGCGCAACGCGCTGCGGGAGGCCGGTCTGCCGGAGAGCCGGGTCCAGGAGATCATCCAGCGGATCAAGGACCACTACCAGCCTTGGCAGGAGAGCACCTTCCCGGGTCTGCTCGGCAACGTGGTCGCCGGCCGGATCGCGAACCGCCTCAACCTGGGCGGCTCCAACTTCGTGACCGATGCCGCCTGCGCGAGCTCGATCTCGGCGCTGCAGGCGGGTCTCCACGAGCTGTACCTCGGCGACAGCGACATGGTGATCGCGGGTGGCGTGGACGCGCTGAACGACATCCTCATGTACATGTGCTTCTCGAAGACGCCGGCCTTCTCCGCGACCGGGGATTGCCGACCGTTCTCCGAGGACGCCGACGGAACGCTCATCGGAGAGGGCGTCGGGATGCTCGCACTCCGGCGGCTGGAGGACGCCGAGCGGGACGGCGATCCGATCTACGCCGTCATTCGCGGCTTGGGCGCCTCGTCCGACGGGAAGGGGTCGAGCGTGTACGCGCCGCGTCCCGAGGGCCAGGCTAAGGCGCTCGTTCGTGCGTACGAGCGCGCGGGATACAGCCCCGCCACGGTCGAGCTCGTCGAGGCGCACGGGACGGCGACCCGGGCGGGAGACGCCGCGGAGGCTCGTGGCCTGCGTTCGGTGTTCGAGCCGGCCAACGAGGGTGCCGATTCCTGGTGCGCCCTCGGATCCGTGAAGTCGCAGATTGGCCACACGAAGGCGGCGGCCGGAGCGGCGGGTCTCATCAAGACCGCGCTGGCGCTGCACCACAAGGTGCTGCCCCCGACGCTCAAGGTCTCGAAGCCGAACCCCCAGCTCGGGCTCGAGGACGGCCCGCTGTACATCAACACGGAAGCACGTCCGTGGATCCGGGCGGGTGATCATCCGCGTCGGGCCTCCGTAAGCTCCTTCGGCTTCGGAGGGTCCAACTTCCACGTGACCCTCGAGGAGTACACCGGCTCCGGCCGACGCCCCGCGAAGCTGCGGGCGTGGA
>JANQME010000460.1 GCA_028280205.1 Longimicrobiales bacterium | reverse complement strand
CTGCCCGACAAGCGTCGCGAGTGGCTGAGCTGGCCCAACTTCGTCGACTTCCGCGACGAGGTGGGCGCGCTCGAGCACGCCTCGGCCTTCTCCGTCGATGCCCGTGAGCGTAGGGTTGAAGCCGGAGAAGGCCGAGGCGTGCTCGAGCGCGCCCACCTCGTCGCGGAAGTCGACGAAGTTGGGCCAGCTCAGCCACTCGCGACGCTTGTCGGGCAGGACGACGTCGCGGCGCGTGTAGTCCATCCAGATCATCACCAGCTCGTCCGGCTCTTCGTACGGGAGCGGTCGGAGCATGATGCCGTCGACCACGGAGAAGACCGCGGTCGTCGCTCCGATGGCGAGCGCGATCGTTCCGGCGGCCACGGCGCTGAACACGGGGCTCCCCAGAATCTGGCGAGCTGCGAACGCGAGGTCCCGGCGGGTGTCGTCGATCATGTCGTTCTTCCTCCTCGTCTTCGTCCTCTTCCTCATCATCTCTTCGACCTCGGCCGCGATGCGCGTCCGGTCCCCGAAGCGGCGCTCGGCCTCGTCGCGGGCCTCCGTCGGCTGCATTCCCGCACGTTCCAACTGCTCGGCACGGGCATCGAGGTGGAAGCGGATCTCCTCGTCCACCTCGTCGCGGATCTCCTCGTCACGCGCCGGGAGGCGGAAGAGCCGGCGCCGTCGGCTCACGGCTCGGGCTGCTCCATGGCCAACACGCGCGCGACCGCCCGGGTGAAGCGCTCCCAGGAGGTCGCCTCGGCCTCCAGGTGGCGGCGGCCCTCCGGAGTCAGCCGGTAGTACTTCGCCCGCCGGTTGTTCTCGGAGAGTCCCCACTCCGACTCGAGCATCCCCTTGCCGTGTAGACGGTGCAGCGCCGGGTACAGCGTGCCCTCCTCCATGAGCATCGAGCCGGCCGTCATGCGTTCGATCCACTCGGCGATGCCGTACCCGTGCCGCGGCTCCCACGTGAGCGCCTTGAGGATCAGGAGGTCGAGCGTGCCTCGAACGAGGTTCGGATTCTGCGTCATCGGATGTCGTTCCGTGCTGAAGGGTCGACTGCTCGGGCCGCTCGATTCGGGCCGGCCGGACCTCGAAGGGATGGGTCCGGCGTCCCCATGTGTCGCAAGGGGAAGATGAGAGCGCTTCCCTCGTGACGCAAGGGGTGTGACTGGAGCGAGTTTCCGGACGACGGTGTCCGGCCGCCCGGTCGGGCGACATCCACCGAGTCGGAGGCCCCGCCGGAGCTCAGCCCGTGAGGAGCTCCTTCAGGCGCGCGAGCCGCTCGGTCCACGAGGCCCGCACGGCGTCTGCCGTCTCGGTGTCCGGCAGCCCGCGGTGTTGTACGCTCACGGACGATCGGTCGTCGCCCTTCGCCGTGAAGTAGACGTCGACGGGCCGGTCCTCGGCGTCCTTCGCCCGTATCGACCGGTGCTCGGTGCTCTTGTGGATGCGCAGCTCGTCTCCGCCCATCCAGCGGGTACGGGTCGCGTCGTCCGCGAACGCACGCCACAGGGCTTCGACGGGGACCGGAACCGTTTTGCTCTTGTTGACGTCGTAGCCCCCGCCGCGTCGCTGCCCGACGTCGCGCAGGCCGCGGAAGCGCTCGTATGCGACGGTGACCGTCTGCGCCCACCACCCGCCGCAGTCGAAGTGCTCGTCGATGTGGGCGGCGATGGCCCGGTGGTTCATTTGCGCGGCCCCGA
This sequence comes from Longimicrobiales bacterium, assembly GCA_028280205.1. GTDB lineage: Bacteria > Gemmatimonadota > Gemmatimonadetes > Longimicrobiales > Gaopeijiaceae > UBA2589. The sequence goes on along the minus strand of JANQME010000460.1, from coordinate 5,247 downwards.
TGTCGTCGAGGTACGTCGCCCACTCCGACCATGTGCGGCCCGTCGCCTGGCTCACGGCGGTATTGCCCATCCCCGCGAGCGCCTCGTACTCCTCCGGTCGCGACGGCGCTCCCTCGACCTGAGTCATGTCACCCCCGTGGTTCGAGCCGGAGATCCGGTCGAGTGTGACCCGACCGGACTCGGCGAGAAGGTACGAGGCAGGTCGGCGCGATGCGATCGGCGAGGCGGGCCGACCGTGTCCCGATCGGGACACGACCGACGGACCGGGCGGATCCGTCGACCGGATCAGCGCCCGTTCATGACGGGCTCCGTGGCGTGCGACACGAGCAGTGGGGCCAGCTCGATGGGTGCCCCCGCCTCTGTGGGCACCTCGAACTCGATCGTGGGCGAGACGCTCAGCCCCAGCGCCCGCGCCGTCGGGTCGGCCAGACGGAGGCGGTAGCGGCCGGCCCGAAGCTGCGCGACGTAGAAGACGCCGTCCGAGAACGTGCGCTCCGTGACCTCGACACCGCCCGTCTCGAGGTCGACGATCTCCACTCCGGCCCCTGCCAGCGGTCGACCGAACGTTCCGTGTCCCGGAACCGCCGGCCGGACCTGCGCGGTGGCCACCGAGCCGATGACCTCGCGGGCCCGATACAGCGGGATCGCCACGGGGCTCAGAAGGTTGGGCGAAGGGCGCACGAGCAGCTCGGGCACGCCGATCGACCAGCCCGGGTCGAGCGAGCGCTCCTCTACCCGCACCGTGGTGCCCTCGTACGGAACGAGCTCCCATGCGACGAAGCGTCCGCGGGCGTCGGTGGTCACCCTGCGGCCACCGACCGAGACGGTGACTCCGGCGGCGGACGGCTCCGACGGGCCGCGCACGTCGTCGCCGTCGAGGTCGAAGAAGACCTCCCCGGTCACTCCGCCCTGGCCGACGCCCTGGAAGAGGAGTGGCACGGCCCCGGCATCGGGGTCGAGGAGGAGGCCGCCGTCGGCTCCCAGGAAGTAGCTGCTCTGATGACCCGTCGAACCCCGTCCGCGGAAGAAGCCGAAGGGGGACGGAAAGGTGACACCGAGCGTGAACGTGGGATCCAGTCCCCGGCGCGCCCGGAATCGTGCGTCGATCGCCGCGCGGCGCATGGTCTGGGCCGTGGCGCCGGCTTCGAGGAGATCGATGCCGTTCGATCCCAAGCCCAGCCCGCCCCCGACGGACACGCTGCGCAGCACGTCGGGCAGGTAGCGTAGGAGCGTATGCTGAGCCCGAGTCGTGAAGATCGGCTCGCTCCGCACGAACGACTCCGCGCCGATCTCGAAGCTGCTCAGACCGACGTTCGTCGCGAGTGCGGCCTGCCACCGGTCGAGGCGGTCGGTGGCCGGCCCGCGCAGAAAGAGACGGGCATGCATCCACCTCCCGCCGAGGAGCCCCGCGAAGAACGAGCTGGACGCCTGGCCGACCCAGCCGGGTGGACCGAGGACCGAGCCGTCGGCACCGGTCCGGGCGTAGCTCGCGCGCACACTTCCGAGGCGTCCCCGCCGGTGCTGCACGTCGGCCCGCAGGAACGATGAGCCGCGTGCCTGGAGGCCCAAGTGGAGCGACGGCGTCGCGGCGTACCCGACGCGCACGTACGGTCGGATCTGATCTCCTTCGTCGCGGGCGATCCAGTCTCCGCCCGCGTATGCGGTCAGCGTTCCGGTCAGACCCCGCCCGAGCTCGGCAAAGCCGTACGCGTCGCATCCGAATCCGTCGCACGCCCCACCGCCGAGGGAGTAGCGTGTCCGTCGCTCGGGGACCTGCAGCGCCGGCACCACGTACACCAGCTCCTCCGTCCGCACCTGGCCGGCGGGTCCGACCATGCGCACCCGCACGGGCGTGTTTCCGTAGAAGAGCGGCGCCGTGATCTCGGTGGGCGCGTCCGCGCTGGACACACCGACCAGCCGGTTCCCCTGGTAGACCTCGTACTCCCAGCCGGCGGGCACCGCGGGTGTGATGATCGCCTCGTCGAAGTACTGCGGCACGACCCAGGGCTCGTTCGAGATTGTGCCGCCGACGATCGGTCGGGCCACGACGCCCCCGGAGAGCACGGTACCTACGCTCACCTGACGGACGCGGTCGCTCTCCGGGAAGACGCGCTGGTACCGGGCGAGCAGATCGTCGGAGTACGCAGGGAGGCCGTTGCGGAAGTACCCTGTGACCCCGAGGTCGAGCGATCCTCCCAGGATGCCGGCACCGACGGTGGGGCGCGCCGTCGCCGCCCTCCGTCCGGCGGTCTCGGTCATCGAGATGCTCCACCCGGCTGCGAGCCCTCCCGTCCGGGCCGGGTAGGGCACACCCTCGTAGCGTTGCGGGTCGAAGAGCTGTGCCTGGAGCCTCTCGACCCGACGACGGAGCTCACGTTCCGTACGGAGCTGGGCCGGGAAGGGGTGCGCGCTCGTGATCGAGACGGTGAGCGTGGGCATGTCCACCCGCACGTCCGCTTTCAGGATGCGGCCCAGGAGGCTCGTGTCCAGGAAGAGATCGTCGTCCTGCTCGACCCACTCGAGGGTGGTGGCCAGGATGAGACCGTCGGGTGTGCGCACGGAACGAGCGTCCGGATCGAGCTCGGTCCGCCACACCTCCGGGGGCCACTCGAGGATGCGACGCGCCCCCTCGTGGTGAACCGGAACCTCAGTGAGGAGGACGACGGGTCGGAGGGGCAGCAGGACCCGGCTCCCCTCTACGAGCGCGACGACCGTGGGGCGATCCGGGATTCCGTCGACCGCGAGCTCGAAGTATCCCTCGTTCCAGTCGACCGTCTCCTGCGCGGACACCTCGACGGGGCCGGCGAGGACCACCATGAGAAGGAGCGCGACGGGGAGACGGGACACGCTTCGGCCTCAGCGGATGGCGATCTCTCGCACGACTCCTTCCGCCGGCAGGACTCCGCCCGGAGGCAGGTCATCGCGGTTCGTGTCGACGGTGTAGCGGACGCGAGCGGGCACCCCCCGTTCCACGGGCGGGGTGATGAAGCGCCGGTGCATGACGCGGTAGACCGGCAGGACTTCTTCGTGCTCCTCGAGGAGGATCCCTTCCTCGTCGAGCACCTCGATGAGCAGCCGCCCGAGGAAGGCCGCGTTCCCGGTCCTCTCCACCCGCACGTCGTGGAAGACGGTGTCACCGCGCATCCATGCGTCGGGCTCTTCCATCTTCACGCCCGTGGTCATGGTTCCGTTCCGGTAGTTCACGGCGATGACGACCGTCGTGTTCAGATCGATTTGCACGCCTACGCCGTCGATCCGGCTTTCGACCGGAGCCTGCCCGCCCTGGGCGTGGATCCGTGCCCGGGCCCAGTACTCCCCTTGCTCGAGACCCGACGGTGGCCGAGCCAGGATCCGGAGCGTCTGGCGTTGGCCCGGAGGGAGCCGGAGCCGCTGTGGGAAGGCGCTCAACCAGGGTACCGCGGACGGCTCGCCGTCGGGCGCGGTATCGGAGAGCGGGACGACGACCTGCCCGGACGCATTCGTCCGGGGATAGCCGAAGGCGAAGTCGACCCGGATCTCCTCCGTACGCGAGCCAGGGTTGAAGAGGATGATCTCGCCGGAGCGTGTCCGGTGGTCGATGTACACCGCCATGGGCGTCACGGAGACGGACGCCAGCTCGGCCGGACGGCCGAGGAGGGCGATCGTACCGACGACGAAACAACCGATTGCTCTGGCGCTCATGCTCCGGCCTGGATGATCAGAAGGGTGATGACCGCCGTGTAGCTTCCCGCGGGGGCACCGACGACGGGACCGGCGGTACCGCCCAGAAAGAAGCGCCGAGCGGGGAAGAATCTGCTGCTGCTGAACGGAAAGGGCTGAGTCGGGTCGAACAGTGTCCGGGTCGATCTCCGCTGGGTGATCCCGTCTCCGGGTCCGAACGAGAGCGGAACGGATCCGCCGCCCGTCGACTTCAGCTCGGTGGGCAGAGTGAACTGCGCCAGGTACGAGCCCCGGGAGAACAGGAGGAAGTCGGCCCGTCGGGAGGCGTCGGTGGGCAGCACCGTCTCCGTGCTGCCCACCGGAAGCTGCCCGAACTCCAGATCCCGGATGGGAATCAGGAACGCCTGGGCGGATGCCGGAAGGGCGAACGCGAGGAGCGCGCACCCGGTGACGAACAGCGTCGCCCCCCGGTGCGCGCCTACGATGCCCTGCCCTGGTGAGGGCGGGTTACGGCCCGAACTCCTAGTAAACCGCCGAGACGTCGAACGTCAGCGCGGCGGTGTAGTCGCCGGCGCGGACGCTCGTCGCGCCGGCGGCGATCGTTCCACCGATCTGCACGAAGGTGTTCTGATCCGTGCCCGGCGTCGTGATCCCGGTCAGTCCGAGCGCGCCGCACGTGGTCGGTGTCGTCGTACCACCCGACGTGGTCGAGTAGCCGCAACTGAAGGTCACGGCGATGGTCGTACCGCCCGGGCCCGTGAGTACGGTCGGAACCGTCGTGATGTCGACGCGGACGTCGGAGTTGTGCGTGATCTGGAACTCACCCCGCGTCGCGCCGGTCGGCACCGTACCGCCGGGGGGCACGGCCACGCCGGTTCCGGGGGTGATGTCGCCGAAGTCGAGGTCGGTCACGGCTCCGACGGTGAGGTTCGCGAGGATCGTGGCGGTCGCATCGACCGTGGCGGTCGTGCTCTGTGCCTGTACGGCCACCGGCGCGAACGCCAGGACGAGTGCTAAAACGATAGTATTCTTCATCCCTGAATCCTTTCAGTTTGTAGAGTAGATTTCGCCATATGGTGAGCGCCGGCCGTCTCATAGCGTACTGATTTGATAACAAGCAGTGTACCACTCGCCGTGGAGTAAACAAGTGTTTTTTCGCGAAGTCGGAGCTCGTCGCCCGGGCGGTCACGCGGAGGCTCGTCCCGAGACGCCCCCGAGGCGTTCCGCGTGAGCACCCGGTGGCGTAAGTGACGGACTGGAAAGCGCTTTGGCGGACTCATCCTCGAGCGGAGGTGTCCCGGTCGTGCGAGCGCTCGATCGCCGTTGCGTGGGATGGATCGACCGGATCGGGTCGTCCCCGACTCTTCGAATCCTGCGACCGGCCGCCGCGCACGCGGAAACTTCGTGCTGAGCCCTGCAAGATCTTGCCGGTTGAGTGGGCCCCCGAGGGCTTCACCAGCGACGCGCACCTCGACGCAGGCGCGTGCCCCAGCGGCTCCGGCTCTCGAGCGCGAGGAGCTTGCCGATCATCTCCGTCGGGTCGAGGTGCGTCCGGCTCAGAACCTCGGCCGCCTCTTCCGGCGTGGG
>JANQME010000449.1 GCA_028280205.1 Longimicrobiales bacterium | reverse complement strand
CTGCTCCTGACGAACGACGGGGCGCTCGCCCACGCGATCCAGCACCCGAGCGGCGGTGTCGAGCGCGTGTACCGGATCGAGGTGGCCGGATCCGTGACCGAGGCGACGCGCCGCGAGCTCTTGGCCGGGGTCGAGCTCGAAGACGGCCTCGCCCGCGCGACCGGCGTCGTGCGCCACGGTACGGACGGGATCCGCACGACACTGACCGTCGTGCTCACCGAGGGTCGCAAGCGGGAGGTCCGCAGGATGATGTCGACCGTCGGGCACGCCGTGCTGCGCCTGCGGCGTGAGCGCTTCGGGCCCGTGGAGCTCGGCGACCTGGACCGGGGTGCGTGGCGCGACCTCCGTCCGGACGAGGTCGCGGCGCTGCGGGAGGTCGCCGGCTGACCCTCCGTGCTCGCCGCCGGCTGACCTCTGCGGCCTCGCTGCCGGTCCGGCGCGTCCCCGGAGCGGCCGGCGCTCCACTCAGTGGAACGCGCTGCGGGCCCTCCACAGCTCCGGATGGAAGAGCAGCACGACCGTGTAGATTTCCAGCCGCCCCACGAGCATGAGAAAGGTGAGCACGCCCAGCCCGGGCGACGACATCCAACCGTAGTTGTCGGTGGGGCCGAGCCCGGCGAAGGACGGGCCCACGTTCCCCACCGAGGCGATGCTGCCCCCGATCGCCGTGAGGGGATCGATCCCCGTGAGTGCCAGCGCGAGTGCGCCCGCGAGGCAGAGCAGCAGGTACAGCACTACGAAGCCCACGACCCGGGCCGCGACCTCCGACTTCACCGGCTTCGCGTCGATGCGGGAGACGAGCACGGCTCGGGGGTGCAGGTGGCGCCGGAGCTCGTTGCCGACCGCCTTGAGGAGGAGCATGACCCGGACGGTCTTCACCCCGCCGCTCGTGCTGCCCGCCATCCCGCCCACGAAGAAGAGCGCGAAGAGCACCATGCGCGCGCCGGGCATCCACTGCTCGTAGTCGGCACTCACGTACCCCGTCGTCGTCGTGATTGCGAGCACCTGGAAGAGCCCGGCCCGGATCGACGGCTCGACGCCCGTGGTCGTCCCGGCTGCGAGGTTCAAAAGCGTGACGGCGAGGGCGGCGACGACGAGCACGCCCGTGTAGAAGCGCCACTCCTCGGTGCGCAGGTACGGAGGGCGCCCGGTCGCGGCGCGGAAGTGCAGGGAGTAGTTGATCCCGGCCGTGTACATGAACACGATCGTCGTCCACTGGATGAACGGCGACATCTCCGCCATGGATGCGTTGCGCGTGCTGAAGCCCCCGGTCGCCAGCGTGGAGAAGGCGTGGTTCACGGCCTCGAACGGACCGAGTCCGCCGGCGAGGTAAAGGAGGGCGAGGACGGCGGTGAGCCCGAAGTAGACCAGCCAGAGGAGCTTCGCCGTCTGGGTGATGCGTGGCCGGAGGCGTTCCGGCGTAGGGCCCGGCACCTCGGCCCGGAAGAGCTGCATCCCTCCGATGCCCAGGTAGGGGAGGACGGCGATCACGAGGACGATGATCCCCATCCCGCCGATCCAGTGCGTCGTCGAGCGCCAGAGCAGCACCCCCCGCGGCAGCGCCTCGACGTCGGAGAAGACGGTGGCGCCCGTCGTGGTGAAGCCGGACATCGCCTCGAAGAGGGCCGCCGCGGGCGAGTCGACCACCCCGGAGAGCAGGTAGGGGAGTCCTCCGAAGACGGCCGCCGCCGCCCACGACATCGTCACCACGGCGAAGCCCTCCCGCGCGGTGACGTCTTCGTCGAAGCGGGTGATCGCGTAGGTGAACACCCCGACGGCGAGCGCGAGCACCGCGGAGACGAGGAAGGCGGCGGCGTCTCCGTCCCCGTACGCCCACGCTACGATCCCCACGAGCAACATCGCGAGGGCGATGGGCACCTGCAGGAGTCCGACGATGTTCGCGACCTTGCGAAGCGACATCAGTCGAAGAGCGCCTCGACCTCGGGGATCGCCTCCGGCATCGCGAAGACGATCACGTCGTCGCCGGGCTGCATGACGTCCGCTCCGCGTGGCAGGATGATCTCCCCGTCGCGGAGGATGGTGCCCACCACGCCCTCTTTCGGGAAGGCCACGTCCTTGAGCGCCTTACCTGCAATCGGACAGTTCTCCCCGACCACGAACTCGATCGCCTCCGCCTCGATCCCCGAGAGCGACGCTACGGTCATCACCCGGCCGCGACGGATGCGGCGCAGGATCGCGTTCACCGCGGCGATGCGCGGTGAGACCGACGCGTCCACGCCCACCGCCGGCACGAGCTTCAGATACTCGAACTTGTGCACCAGGCTGAGCACCTTGCGCGCTCCCGCCTCTTTGGCGAGCAGGCTGGAGAGGAGGTTCGTCTCGTCGTTGCCGGTGGAGGCGACGAAGCCGTCGACTCCGCTCACGCCCTCCATCTCCAGCAGCTCGAGGTCGGTGGCGTCAGCGTGCAGGACGAGCGATTTGGGGAGCTGCTCGGCCAGCTCCACACAGCGCCGACGGTCACGATCCAGGATCGTGCACTCGACGCCTTGCTGCTCGCAGAGCTGGGCGATGAACAGACCCTCCTCGCTGCCCCCGGCGATCATCACGCGCTTCAGCGTGAAGCGGTCGTAGCCGGCGAGCGGCGGCACCTCGTCCAGCTCCGAGGTCGGGGCGATCAGGTAGATGAGGTCGTCGGCCTCAATCGTGTCGTCCGGCTTCGGGATGAGGCTCTGTCCGTTGCGCACGATGGCGGCCGTCACGTAGTGGTATCCGCCCTCGAAGACCTCGCGCAGCTCGCGGATCGAGCGACCGGCCACCGGAGCGCCGTCGCGGACCCGCAGGCCCACGAGCTGGACGCGCCCTCCGGCGAACTCGGCCACCTGCGTGAACGCCGCGTTCTGCAGGAGCAGGAACGTCTCGCGCGCGCACTCACGTTCCGGATTCACGACGAGGTCGATCCCCATCTGCTCCCGCGAGAGCACCGAGTCGGTCTCGTAGTAGTCGGGATTGGAGATGCGTGCCACGGTGTACGAGACCCCGAGACGTTTGGCCGCCAGACACGCCACCAGATTCACCTCGTCCTGGCTGGTGACGGCGAGCAGCATCGCAGCGTTTCGGACCGATGCCCGCCTCAGGACGGAGAGGGCGGCACCGTTGCCGAGGAGCGTCTGAGCGTCGAGCTGCTGGGCCGCGTGCTCGACCCGTTCGGGGTCGGAGTCGATGACGACGACGTCCTGATGCTCCTCCGAGAGGCGCTGCGCGAGGTGGAAGCCCACCTCCCCGGCGCCGACCACGACCACTCTCATTCGGGGGCGGGACTCCGCTTGGGGCACTCACCTCCGCACGGATCCGGAGGTTCGTCGCCGGGAAAGGTAGTGAGCGCCATCGCGCGTCCATAGACGCGTCGCGCTATCTTCTCGCCGGACGGGCCCGTAGCTCAGTTGGTCAGAGCAGCCGACTCATAATCGGTAGGTCCCAGGTTCAAGTCCTGGCGGGCCCACTGAATACAAGGGTATTCGGGTGTATTGTGTCCGGAGTGTGTCCTAGGCGGAGTCCTCGTTCAGGGTCCGGGTCTTCTGGGCGAGGCTCGCCACGGCCCGTCCTTGTTCCGTCTCGTGCGGTGCTCAGGCCAGGACGGGTGTCCGTGATTCATCGGTTGGCTGGAGCCGTCAGTCTTCGAACCGCGCCAGGTAGGTGGCCGCTAACGTGCTCACGAAGTCGTCCCACCTCAACCCGCTCTCTGGAGGAGGGAGGTCGGGAACGAGGCTGGCTGTGTCGGGATCGTAGACGACCACCGCGATGGCTTCCAGCAGGTGCGGAGAGTCACCTTCGTTGCTCCGCCCACCAGACCGCCGGAGTCGCTCAATAGCCCGTTCGATGAGCCCGACGGTCGACTTCTTGCCCTTCTTGGTGACCTCGTACGTTGGAATCACCAGCACCCCGCCGACCACCGCAAAAGGGAACTTCAGGTGGATGTTCACGGCGAACGTCCGGATGTCCCCGAAGCGATTCCAGATTGCACGGCCGACGGCGAGGTTCACCGGCTTGATCTCCACCGCGAGCCGCAGTCCATCCAGTTCGTGGCTCTCCGATACGTCCGCGTTCACCGTTCGAAGCGCGCCCGCGACCTTCCGCTCCCCGGCAACCCCGGTCTTGCCCAACTGCGGGATGGTCTGCGTGAGCTGGTTCAGGAGCGCGCGCCCCAGCGCGTCCGAGAGGCGGATCTGGGTGGCCTTCTTCTGTCCGTCTGTCAGCGTCTTGTGGTGTTTCACGTAGGCGCTGACGCCACTCAGGTAGTCCTGAAGGTGCACGTCCTTGTTGCCCTCCAGGGCATCGACCTCGGCAAGCCCGACCTTCTTCATCTTCTTGTCGCTTTCAGCCATCACGAGGCCCCTCGCTTGACGCTATGTTCGCACAGGAACATTATCGAGTAACCTTTCTCACAAGTCCCTCCTTCAGAGTGGCCGTGCCCATGCCCCCTGAGAGTGCAGTCATGTCCACCGAGGACGCGGCCCAACGCCTTGAGTACACGGTTCAACACGTCCGCCGACTTGTCCGGGATGGGAAGCTGAAGGGGGAGAAGGTTGGCCGAGACTGGATCGTCTCCGAACCGAGTCTGGACGAATATCTGAGCGCCCGCAACAATCTCGCGCTCCAGCTCGAGCCAGGGTCACACACACAGGCACCGGAAGACGTCTCGGCCGAGCCCACGGAGACGGTAGAGGAGATCCTCTCCGGAGGTGAGCCGTCCCTTGAGCGGAAACGTTTGGCGAAGCGCATTGCCTGGGCGCATCACCGGCCAGCTGCCACGACTCACCGGATCTATCGCGGCGATGCCCGGAAGATGAAAGGGTTGGAGGATGAGTCCGTCCACCTTGTCGTGACCTCGCCACCCTACTTCGACCTCATTGACTACGAGGACACCTCGGAGACGGATGGTCAGCTGGGGAACCTCACCGACTACGACCGGTTCCTGGCAGAGCTCCGCAAGGTCTGGAGCCGGTGTTTCGATTCCCTCGTCCCAGGCGGGAGGCTCTGCGTGGTGGTGGGTGACGTCTGCGTGAGTCGGCGGCAGGCCGGGCGTCACTACGTCATACCGCTGCACGCTGACATCGCCAGGGAGTGCACGGAAATCGGTTTCGACTACCTGACGCCTATCTACTGGTCTAAGATCGCGAACATGAGTACCGAGGTTGGCGGGTCGGCTCGGTTCCTGGGGAAGCCCTACGAGCCCAACGCGATCATCAAGAACGACGTGGAGTACATCCTGCTCCTCCGCAAACCGGGCAACTATCGGCGCCCCACGAAGATTCAGCGAGCGTTGAGCCTCATCGACCCGGAGGACCACCGCCGATGGTTCAGGTCCGTCTGGAACGACGTCAGAGGCGAGAGTAGGCGCGCAGGTCACCCGGCACCATTCCCGTCCACCCTGGCGGGTCGCCTGATTCAGATGTTCAGCTTTGTGGGTGACACGGTGCTGGACCCTTTCTGGGGCGCCGGAGCCACGACCCACGCCGCGATGCACACCGCCCGATCTTCGGTGGGATACGAAATCGAGGCTGGATACGTGGACATCGGCAGGCGGCGACTGGAACAGCTTGACTCCGTGGACGTACCGGCTCAGCTCGAGTTCCTGGGCGACTAAGGCCTGTTCACGCTAGTGTAAACAGGCCCTAGGCCGCCGGAACAGCCCAGGGCACCGTCAAAGGATGCCTTGGCCGCAGTCTTCGCACTCGGCCGCCATCTCGTAGTCGCCGTCGTACCCTTGACCGAGTAGGTTAGTCCTGGCGGGCCCACTGGTAGCGAAGCGTCCCGACCCGTGGCGCGCCGCGCCGTTCAGGCCCGTGGGTCAGGGTACGGCTTCGCCAGGAAGGCTGGGCACGCGTGTCAGGGTGCAACCGCGCCGGTACGGCTGGGCTGAAGCGCTCGATGCACCCGCCGGTCCCGTCGACGGCGGAACACGGCGCGGCGATCGGCTCCCGCGCGCCGCTCGGCGCTCGACCACGGGTCGGCCTCCCGTCGGCGTGGTCGATCCACGCGGCGGTCACCCGGGTCGCGCCGATCCGCACGCCTTCGAGCCCGCTGGGCGAGTTCCTCGTAGTCGCCGCGCGCGACGCACAGCACGTGCTCCCCGATCCACCGGTCTCCCTGACGGCGGGCTCGGTGCCTGTAGGACTCCCGACGGTACCGCGCCTGCTCGAACGCACGCACGACACTCCCGCTGCCGCCGTCGACGCGGGCGACGAGCCGGTCGAGATGGTCGAAGCGCTCGAACGCCTCCAACGTGGCGAGGGGGATGAGCCGACGCTCCAGACTCCCTCCCTGGAACTCCGAATCGAGGCGGAACCCGACTTCCGCCGTCCGGTCGTCCCCGGTCGGCTCCGCTCGGAGGAGCACCGACCCGACCTCGTCGCCGTCGTGCTCGACACCGGCGAGCCAGAGTGGCTCCGGATGCTCGTTTTCGTCCTTCCTCGGCCGGAAGTGCAGCGCTCTTCGGGCGACCTCCAGCGTGTCCGCCAGCGATTCCGGGCGCGCGTCCGCCCATGCGCTCGCGTTCAGGATCTCGACGGCACGAGCGCGCAGGAACGCTACTTCCTCGTTCAAGGCGTGGGGACGCGCGGGTGCGGCTTCGGTGAGCAGGGCGAGCGGTACCGACCGTGTCAGACTCCAGATCTCCGAGACCGGGTCGACGCTCGGGTCGCTCCGCGCCCGGTCGAGCACGCCGTCCGCGAGGCCGGAGAAGATCTCGTCGGCGATTCGTCTCTGCGGTCCGGTCACCATGGACATGCCCCCAAGCGTGGCTCGAACTCTGATGCTGGCGCGCGAATCGCGCTCCTGCGAGGCCGAACCGTAAGCCTCCGGCACCGAACTCGCTACCGTCGGGTCACGATCGCTCGATCACTCGTCGGGCTTCGGCGGCTTTCGCAGCCGCTTCGCCTCTCCACGACGTCTCTTCTCCTCGAGCCGCCGCTCCCGCGACGCGCGCGTGGGCTTCGTGGGAATCCGGGGCTTGTCACGGCGGAACCGCTCCTCGAGACGGGCGCGGAGCCGTTCGAGGGCGAGCGCCCGGTTGCGGTGCTGACTCCGTTCGTCACGGGCGGTGGCGCGCACACCGGTGGGCAGGTGCACGATCCGCACCCCGGACTCGGTCGTGTTCTGGTGCTGCCCACCGGGACCGCCGGCCCGAAACGTCTCCACCCGACACTCCGCGAGGAGCGCGTCGTCGTCGTCGGGCACAGGGTGGGGCTCGTCGGACCGGGTCATGGGAACGGGCGTTCGGACGGCGCTCCGCCGCCTCCGGCCCTACCCGGAAGCGGTATGGAACTCGCTTGATCGAATGACTACTCTACGGGTTCTTCGGCGATCGATTCCACCTTCCGTCCATGATTCTCGACCGCACGGACCAGAACACGGGCGCGAAGTTCCTGTTCAGCCTGGCGTGCGTGGTGGTGATCGTCTACGGGCTCCGCTTCGCGGCCCCGATCCTCCTGCCGTCCGCGCTCGCGCTCTTTCTCGCGGTCCTGAGCCTGCCGATGATGATCTGGCTCAGGAACCACCACGTGCCGAAGACGAGCGCGATCCTCATCCCGGTCCTGGTCAACGTGGCCGTGGTCGGCCTCCTGATCACGATCGCGAGCAGCTCGGTGACGGAGCTCCAGCGCCAGCTCCCGACCTACCTGAACACGCTGACGCAGCTCCAGGCCTCGTGGGTCGAGGCGCTCGAGACTCGCACGGACGTGGTGATCGGCGACTACCTCACGACGGAGCTGGTGGATCCGGGCGCGATTCTCGCCTTCGCCCGCGACGCGCTCGGGCGGATCGCGCAGCTTCTCTCCATGACCTTCCTCGTGTTCCTGATCATGGCGTTCATGCTCAGCGAGGCGACCGTCTTCCCCGACAAGTTCCAGTACATCACCGGCAGCTCGCCGACGGACGAGAGTCGCCTGGTGAAGGTCATCGGCGAGATCCAGACATACCTCGGGATCAAGACCGTGATCTCTCTCGCCACCGGCCTCCTGCTCGGCGCCTGGAGTTGGGTGATGGGGCTCGACTTCCCGGTGCTGCTCGGGTTGGCGGCGTTCCTTCTCAACTACGTGCCGACGGTCGGCTCGATCATCGCCGGGATCCCCGCCGTCCTGCTCAGCGTGATCCTGGTCGGGACGGTCGGCCACGCACTTCTGGTGACTCTGGGGTACGTCACCGTGAATACGCTGTTCGGGAACATCATCGAGCCGAACCTCATGGGGCGTCGGCTCGGGCTGTCCACGCTCGTCGTGATCCTCTCGCTCCTCTTCTGGGGATGGGCGTGGGGACCGCTGGGCGCTCTGCTTTCCGTTCCACTGACCGTCATCGTGAAGATCTGGCTCGAGAACACCACGGACCTGCGCTGGGTCGCGATCCTGCTCGACAAGAGCGCTCCGCCCGCGCCGGCCGTCGCCGACGCAGGAAACTGACGTGCCCCAGGTCGACTTCGAGGAGCTTCCCGATCACGGACGCCTATGGGTCTTTCCCGCGAGGCGCGGGCTCGACGCCGCGGAGCGGGCGCGGTGTCTGGCGGTGGTCGACGACTTCCTCGCCGGATGGGCCGCGCACGGCCGGCCGTTGCGCTCGGCGCGGGATCTTGCCGAAGACCGCTTCGTGCTCGTCGGGGTGGATGTGGACGCCGAGCAGCCGTCCGGGTGCTCGATCGACGCGCTCACCCGGGCTCTGCGCGGTCTGGAGGGGCCGATGGGCACCACGTTCGTCGACCATACCCCCGTGTGGTATCGCGAAGACGCAGACATCCGGTCCGTGTCCCGGGCCGACTTCCGCTCCCTCGCACGGGCCGGTGAGGTGGGCCCCGAGACGTCCGTGTTCGACACGAGCCTCACTCGGATCGAGCAGCTCCGTGACGGCGGTCTGGAACGCCCGGCCGCCGAGACGTGGCATCGCCGCGCCTTCTTTCGGGATCGCAGCTAGGACGATCGCAGCGAGGGCAGGGGTGCCGGCCGGTCCGGGCCGTCCGGCTTCAACGTCTCGGCCAGGAAGTCCGCCACTCGCTCGTCGCCCCAGAAGTACGGCGACCAGGGCGACCCCTCCATGAAGCCGACGTGCCCTCCCGCCTCTTCCAGCTCGAGGTGGAGGTTGGGGTTGGCGCGCGCGTGCTCTTCCGGGATCGCGTCCGGGGGCAGGAAGGGATCGTCCCGGGCGTGGAGGAGCAGGGTGGGCACCTGCACGCCTTCCAGGAAGCCCGTGCTCGAGCAGGCCGCGTAGTACTCCGCGGCATCGGCGAAGCCGTGCAGGGGTGCCGTGACGAGCTCGTCGAAGTCGCGGATCGTGTGCGCCCGATCCACGGCCTCCAGATCGATCGCCTCGGCGAGCTGCGGGCGCTTCGCGTCGACCTTCCGGCGGAGCGAGCGGAGGAAGTACTCGGTGTAGAGGCGGCCCATGCGGGTGCGCTCGAGGAGGTCGCAGCCCGCGGCGAGATCGTACGGGACGGACATCGCCGCGGCGGCGTCGAGCAGACCGGTGCCCCCGTCGGCCCGCTCTCCCATGAGCTTCAGCAGGACGTTGCCCCCGAGCGAGACGCCCATCGCTCCGATGCGGCGATCCGAGTGGCGCGACCGGACGCGCTCCAGGACGGCGAGCGGGTCGGAGGTCTCGCCCGAGTGGTAGAAGCGGAGCGAGCGGTTCGGCGCGCCGCTGCAGCCGCGGAAGTTCATGGCGACGGTCCGCACGCCCCGCGTCGCGAGGGCGCCGCAGATGTTCCGCACGTACGTCCGCCGGGACGAGCCCTCCAGGCCGTGCAGCACGAGCACGACGGGCGCGACGCCCCCGGGATCCGGGCTCCAGTCCACATCGACGAAGTCCCCGTCTTCGGTTTCCACCCGCTCCCGCTCCACGGGAGCGGGCTCCGGGGAGCGAAGGATGCGGGCCACCAGCGTCTGCCTGTGCGGGCCCCGCGCCCAGGGTGCCGCGCGGAAGGGGCGCCTAGACTTCAGCGCATCCACGCGGGTTCGAGCGCCGTGATCTCGGCGTGGACCGGACACGCCGGGTGGTGCGCGCCCGGCAGGTAGCCGATGCTCATGAGGAACTCGCCGGTGATCTCTCCGCCCGTGAAGCGGAAGGTTCGGCGGAAGAGCTTCACCCACTCGTCCTTGTCGAGCGGGTGGTGGGCGTCGAGCCAGCCCGAGAACGATCCGTACTCCTCCCTCAGCTCGAGGATCTTTGCCGCGTTCGCGATGGCGGCGTCGACCTTGAGCCGGTTGCGGACGATGCGTGCGTCCTCGAGGAGACGGGTGCGATCGGAGTCCCCGTACCGGGCGACGCGCTCCACCGAGAAGCCGTCGTACGCCTCCCGGAAGCCCGCCCGCTTGCGCAGGATCGTGAGCCAGCTCAGGCCGGCCTGATTGATCTCGAGGATTAGGCGCTCGAAGAGGGCGTCGTCGCCCTCGAGCGGAAAGCCGTACTCCCGGTCGTGGTAAGGCCCGTGGTCCGGGTGTCCGAGAGCCGCTCGACAGTAGCTGTTCTCGGGGAGCTCGGTCATCGGGCGGGTCCGAGGTGGATCGTTCGAGGCGTTCTGCCGTATCTGAGTCGCGGCCCGGTACCCACGCCTCACCGACGGGATCCGGGCGCCCGACTCGGCCCGACACGGTGAAACACGCCGGCCGCGGGGGCCGTAGGCCTCCACGTTGTTCGACTCGACCCGCGAGGGTGGAATGGGCCCCATCGGGCTCCGTGCCGTCAGCGTCCTGCTGCTTGTCCTTTCCCCCGGTCCGGCGACCGGGGACGACCCGCTGTACGGAAGGGTGACGACGGTCGACGGAGACACGACGGAGGGGTTCATCCGCTGGGATCGCAACGAAGCGTCCCGGGCGGACTATCTGGACGGCCGCAAGGAGATCGCGACCGAGCACCTCGTCGAGGCCGAGCGTCTGGACCCGGCCTTCGCGGCCCGGCAGCGCGAGGCACGCAGCATCGTCGCGTTCGGGATGCGGATCACCTGGGACGAAGACGACCAGTCGGATCCGCCTGCGGCCCGCTCGGCCGTGCGCTTCGGTCTCCTCCGCTCCCTCGTGCCGCTCGACGCGCGCCGCGCCCGCCTCACGCTCGTCTCGGGCGACACGCTGACCTTTCGGAGCGAGTCGACGGACCTGGGCACGGGCCTCCGCGAGCTGATCGTGACCGAAGCGGACGGTACGGAGCACGACTTCCGGTGGCGCTCGGTGGAGCGTGTCGACTTCACAGCGCCCCCGGCCGGCGTCTCTCCGCCCGATCCGCGCCGCCTGCACGGGACCCTCTCCACCTGGGACGGTCAGGAGTTCGTCGGCGCGGTCTCGTGGGACCTCGATGAGAGCCTCGAGTCGGACATCCTCGACGGCCGCTCCCGAGGGGAGGACCACGAGATCCCCTTCGCGCGCATCGCTGCGATCGAGTGGGAGAGCGACCGCTCCGCTCGCGTGCGGCTGAAGGACGGGGGGGAGCTGGTGCTGCGCGGAACCAACGACGTGGACCGGAGCAACCGGGGCATCGAGGTCGCGGATCCTCGCTTCGGACGTGCGCTGGTGCCCTGGGAGGACTTCCGGGAGATCCGCTTCCACGCCCCGGTTCAGGCCCGGCGCGATGCGCGCCGGCCGCCGTATGCATCCGATGGCCGCGGATCGCTCCGCGGTACGGTCTACGCGGCGGACGGCCGCGTCCTGGAGGGGCGCCTGCGTTGGAACAACGAACAGGAGCACGTCTGGGAAGCGCTGCGGGGCTGGGTCGGAGAGACCCGGATCGACGTCGAGTTCGGTTCGATCGTGGAGCTCCGGAAGGCGGGCGAGGCCCGCGTGGGCGTGCGTCTCCGTTCGGATGAGACGCTGGAACTGGCGATCGACACCACCGAGGACCCGGTGTACGGGAGCCGTGGGATGTACGTGACGCCCGAGGGGCGGCCCACGAGGCTGGTCCTCTGGCGTGACCTCGATCGGGTGGAGCTCGCCCGATGATCGCACGCGCGCGCCGGAGCCGAGCCATGTGGGTCGGTGCGGCGGCCCTCCTGGCGTTCGGGGTGGCGCCGGTTCGCCCGGCAGGGGCCCCCGTCCTCGCCGCGCAGGAGCCGTCCGGCGTCACCCGGGCGCCGTCGGCGACCGACAGCTACCT
>JANQME010000430.1 GCA_028280205.1 Longimicrobiales bacterium | reverse complement strand
GCTGCGCCTTCCCCCTCCGACCGGCTCACGCCGCCTCCGAGCCGGCCGGCTCGAGTCGGGTGCCCTCCAGGGCCGCCACGACGGTCTTCCGATGCGGCTCGGCGATCGGGACCAGGGGAAGGCGCAGGACGTTGCGGATCCGGTCCCGATGCGCCAACGCGGCCTTGACGGGGATCGGGTTGCTCTCGACGAACATGGCGTCCATGAGCGGAAGAAGCGCGTCGTGGAGACGCTGGCCGGTTTCGAGGTCGCCCGAGGCGAGCGACTCGACCAGGCGGGCCATCGCTCCGGGCACGACGTTGCCCACCACGGAGATGACGCCCTCGGCACCGAGCGCCATGAAGGGCAGGGTGAGGGCGTCGTCGCCCGAGAGCACCGCGAAGCCCTCGGGGCGTCGACGTACGAGCTCGCCCACCCGTCCCGGGTCGCCAGAGGCCTCCTTGATCGCAATCACGTTGTCGTGCTCGGCGAGCGCCAGCGTCGTCTCGGCGGCCAGGTCGCACGCGGTCCGGCCCGGGACGTTGTAGAGCACGACGGGCCGGGTGGCCGCGTCCGCGACCGCGCGGAAGTGCGCGTGGAGCCCCCGCTGCGGCGGCTTGTTGTACGCCGGGGCCGCGTGGAGCGTGTGCGTGGCTCCGGCCTCTTCCACGAGACGGGTGAGGGCGATCGCGCGGCGCGTATCGCTGGCGCCCGCGCCGGCCACCACCGGGACCGCTCCGTCCGCTTCGTCGACCGCGATCGCCACGACCCGCGCGCGCTCGTCGTCCGAGAGCGTGGCCGCTTCGCCGGTCGAGCCGCAGGGCACGAGGAAGTCGATCCCCTGCTCGATCTGCCAGCGGACGAGCCCCCGCAGCGCCGCCTCGTCGACGCTGCCGTCGTCCTGGAAGGGCGTGACCAGCGCCGTCCCGCATCGCCGGATCGATCCTCGACTCACGACTCCTCTCCCTCCAGCACGTCGTCCATGGTGAACACGCCTCGTCGGCCCCGCAGCCACAGGGCGGCGGTGAGCGCGCCGTCGGCGAAGACGCGACGGTCGCGTGCGGTGTGGGAAACCCGCAGCGTCTCGAACGGTCCATCCAGCACGACCTCGTGCGTGCCCGGCACGGAGCCGACCCGCACCGAGCTGATCGGCACCGGGCGCCCCAGCGTCTCCTCCATCGCCTGTCCGAGGGTGAGCGCGGTGCCCGAGGGCGCGTCCCGCTTCCCGGCGTGGTGCGTCTCGACGAGGTGGGCGTCGAAGGGTTCGGCGGGTGCGGCGAGCTTCCCGGCGACCCGCACCAGCCGCGTCAGCCACGCGACCCCGAGCGAGAAGTTCGACGCCCAGAGCATCGCGCCGGAGCGGGCGACAACCTGCTCGGTGAGGGCGTCGAGATGGTCGTACCAGCCCGTGGTGCCGACGACGACCGCGCAGCCGGCCTCGAGGCAGGTCCGCACGTTCGCGACGACCGCGGCGGGCACGGAGAAGTCGAGCGCCACGTCGACGTCCGTGAGGACGCTGCGCGCTTCGGCGTCTCCCGCCATCGCAGCGCGGTCCAGCACCGCAGCGACCTCGACGCCGCGCTCCGCGGCGACCCGCTCCAGCGCGGAACCCATGCGCCCGGGTCCGAGAATCGCAATCCGCGTGGGGGCGCTCACGGAGCCTGCACCGGGAGGAGACCGAGGCGGGCCATCACCTCGCCGTTGAGAACGGAGCCGCCGGCCGCGCCGCGGACCGTGTTGTGGCCCATGGCCACGAGCCGCAGGTCGAGACGGGGATCGGGTCGGATGCGCCCGACGGTGACGCTCATCCCGTCGCCCGCATCGACGTCCCTGCCCGGCTGCGGTCGGTCGGGCTCCTTGCGTACCACGAGCGGGCGCTCCGGTGCGGTGGGAAGGCCCGCGCAGACGGGATTGCCTCGCCATGCGTCGATGACCTCGATGGCCTCGGCGGGGCTCGCCGGGTGCTTGAGTCCGACCGAGAGGCAGACGGTGTGGCCGTGCCGCACCGGGACGCGGTTGGCGTGGACGCTCACGGGGAAGCCTGGCGGCGTCACCACGGCCTCCTCGAGCCTCCCGAGGATCTTGCCCAGCTCGGCCTCGATCTTCTCCTCCTCGCCGCCGATCCAGGGCACGACGTTCCCGAGGATGTCGAGCGACGCGACACCGGGATAGCCGGCTCCGGAGACGGCCTGGAGCGTCGCGGCGAAGATCTCGCGCACCCCGAACGCCTCGTGCAGCGGAGCGAGCGCGAGCGCCGCGACGGTGGCCGCGCAGTTCGCGTTGGCGACGATCGCACCCGGTCCCCCGCGACGCTCCCGCTGACGCGCGAGCAGATCGAGGTGTCCGGCGTTCACTTCCGGGACGACGAGGGGGACGTCTTCGTCCATGCGGTGGTTGCGCGCGTTGCTCAGTACGACACGACCCGCGTCCGCGAACGCCTCCTCCACCGAGCCCGCCACGGAGGCGTCGAGCGCCGAGAAGACGACGGGTGCGGTGACGCGGTCCGGGTCGACGGGGAGCACCGTCAGCGCGGCGACCCGATCGGGGCACGTGCCCTCGTGCCAGACCGCGGCTTTCCCGTACGGTCGACCCTCCGACCGTTCGGACGCGGCGACCTCGTCGACTCGGAACGTCGGGTGGTCCGCCAGGAGCCGGATGAAGGTCTGGCCGACCGTGCCGGTCGCGCCGAGAACCGCGACGGGGATCGGCGACGTCACGCGGGCGAGCCTGTGGTCTCCGCCGAGACCGGCTCGGGAGGGGACGCGAGCAGCGCACGGGCCAGGCGTTCGTATCCGTCCACGCCGGCGCGCAGCGCGTCGAGCTCGATGGACTCGTCGGGCCGGTGCGCGCGGTGGATCGATCCGGGTCCGTACAGGACGGCCCGGCCCCAAGCCGAGAGGAGGGGCGCGTCGGTGGTGAAGGCGACCGGCATCGCCTCGAAGCCCTCGGGCACGAAGTAGCGGACCGCCGGGACGTGCGCCCCGTACGTGAGCGTCGCTCGGCCGGCGGCCCAGGCGTCGAGTGCACTCCGGACCGGCCGGTCGTCCCCGACGAGTCGGACGAGGAGCTCGGCCGAGCACGCCGCCGGCACGACGTTCGCGGCGGAGCCGCCCTCGAGCATGCCCACGTTCACGGTCGTCGATCCGAGCTCCGGGTCCTCGGGGAGCGGCACGGCGTGGAGGTCGGAGAGAAGGCGGACCATGGCGTCGATCGCCGAGCGGCCCCGCCCCGGGTAGGCGGAGTGCGCCGCGACGCCCGCCGTGTCGACGCGTACCCGCAGCGAGCCCTTCGCCCCGGACGCTAGTCGGCCCTCGGTGGGCTCGCCGTTGATCAGCGCCCGGCTCGTGGCCGGCAGCTCGTTCGCGGCCACCGCCCCGTCGGAGCCCGCTTCTTCCCCGACCACGAAGAGGAGATCGATCCGTTCTTCACCCTTCTCGGCCAATCGCTCCGCCGCACAGATCATGGCGGCCGCGATCCCCTTCGCATCGCAGGCGCCGCGACCCCAAAGGCGTTCGTCGTCGAGCGAGGGACCGATGAACGGCGGCACGGTGTCCAGGTGGGTCGAGAGGGTCACGCCTCCGCCCCGCCGCGTGGCCCACACGTTGTCGCGGCCCGGGGTGACCTCTTGCCGCTCGACCGCCCAGCCGCCGCGTACGAGCAGGTCGGCCACATGCTCCATGACCGGTCCCTCCCGGCCGGAGACGGAGTCGATCGCCACGAGCTCCCAGGCCAGCGCCACGACGTCACGCACCGGGCGTGCGCCCCGCCAGCCCGTCAAGCACCGTGCGCGCCCCTCGGGAAGGGCCCGGGCTACGCACGGACCGCGTCCGCGGCGGCGGACTCCGTGGCGGGTCCCGCTTCGGCTCCGGCCGCGGGAGCGGAGGGGTGGCCGAAGAGGGCCGCGTGCAGGGCCCGGGTCGCCGTGTCCTGGTCGACCTCCGCGACGGTGAAGGAGACCACGCGACCCGACTGCCCGTTCTCGACGACCAGCACCTCCACGCCCGCGCTCGCGAGGGCGGCTCTGAGCGCCTCGATCCGTTCCGGCCCGAGACCCGTGGTCGCCGAGCCGATCGCCGTCACGATCGCGTGGCGGGTCGATCCGTCCGCTTCCGTCCGCGCGGCCACGCCCAGCGGCTCGTCGGGATTCGCATGCTCTTGCCGCTCGGGGCCGACCCGTGTGCCGGGGGCGGAGGGTGCGATCGTGCTCCGGACCGTGAGCGGGATCCCGAGCTCGCGGAGCGGCGCGACCGTCCGCGGATGCACGACCTTCGCGCCGCCCTCGGCGAACGTGAACAGCTCGTGATAGGCGAGGTGCCGATGGGGTCGGGCGTCGGGGACGACACGTGGATCGGCGGTCATCACGCCGTCGACATCGGTCCAGATCTCGACCGCCTCCGCACGCAGCACCCATCCGAGGACGGCGGCGGAGTAATCCGAGCCCTCTCGGCCGAGTGTCGTGCGACGGCCGTCGGGTGTGCCGCCGAGGAAGCCGG
>JANQME010000426.1 GCA_028280205.1 Longimicrobiales bacterium | reverse complement strand
TCCACGCGCCCGCCGCCGGCACACCGATCCGCGCTTCCTGCTGGAGTGCGCGTCGGAACGCCGCGGGCACGGAGTCCGTGAGGGACTCGATGCTTCCCGCCGGATAGCGGACGTCCCGGAGGTGCGGTGCGGGACGGAGCGGCTCTTCCCGCGTCGCGACCGCGGCGTGCTGCCGGCCACCGGACTCGCCCAGCACGAAGCGCCAGCTCCCGAGCGCCCGGAGCGGCGCCGCGTCGAAGAAGCGCTCGAGCTCGGACGGCGAGGTCCCGCCCGGCAACTCGTCCAGGAGGAGCACGTCCGGCTCGACCGCGGCCAGGAGTCGTGCGAAGTCGCCTCGGCTGCGGTCGAACGACCCGCTGGACACGTTGAGCTGCGCCACGCGCAGCGTCCCGGCCTCGCGAGCGAGCCGCCCGGCGGGCATGGCCGCTCGGACCGGCCGAGCCGGCTCCGTCGAGAAGGCGTACTCCACCGGTGCGACCTCGTCGACTACATCGGTCGCCTCCCGATAGAGCAGCTTCAACCGCACCCGCTCCCCGAGTGCGGGCAGCGCCGACTCCGTCGACCCCGCCCGCCCGAGGCGCAGCTCGAAGCGGTCGGCCGACCAGGTGGGGGCGACCACGACGTCCAGCGGATCGGAGGCGCTCGGGCTGCGCGGACCCTGCTCGTCCACGGGACGGAGCGCGAAGCCGAGGCCTCGCGCTCCCGAGCCCGGTTCGTCCCGGTGCGACAGCTCCAGGACGAGATCGACGCCCTCCATGCCGTCCACGTCGGCGCCGGACGTCGGGTCGTTGTCCGCGTCCACGAGCAGAGCGAGCGTGCCCGGTAGCGACTGGGCGTTGACCACGTGCCCCACCTCGAAGGCCAGGTACAGCCAACCGGGGTCATCGAGCGCGTGCACGGTGCCGAGGTCGACCGCCGCGGTGGGCGCCTCGGCCGGGTCCTCGACCAGGGCCGCCACGCCCGCCCACTCGTCGAAGGCTCCGTCGACGAAGACGGTGGCTTCGCCGGCCCGGAACGTCCCGGCGGCCGATCGAGGCTCCTCCGGGGGCGCACTGCACGCACCGGCCGCTGCGGCCAGCACCGCGAGCGCCCTCCGGCTCGTGTCAGCCGGCCAGCGCATCCGCTACGCGCGCGCCGGCGGCCCGCATCGCCTCGGCCACGGCCAACTGATACGTCTCGACGTACCAGCGGCCGGACTCGCTGCGGTACTCGCGGATCGACCCGTCCAGGATGCTGTCCGGGACCGTTTCGGACGCATGGAGTGTGGAGAGGATCGCCGCACGTCGGCTCGCTTCCAGCCGCTCGAACAGCCCGTCGTCGTCCAGCCGTCGGAAGGGAGGTGCTTCCGGGCGGAGCTGCCTACGCACCGAGAAGGCGGCCTCCCCCAGAGCCTGCTCGAGCAGCACGAAGAAGTCGCCGGTCCCACGGGCGTCGGACCAGCGGGCGACCCGTCGGACCCGCTCCTCGGAGGGAGGGGTCGTGGTATACTCGCCGAGCCACTCCTCGAGCGAGAGCTCCGGCTCGTATCCGTCCACGATTCTGCTCACCTCCGCGCTCGCACCGCCCTCGAGCCAGCTCAGCACCTCGTCGATCCGGCCGGGCGGGGCTTCGCGCTCCAGGAAGGCGGCGATATCCCGCCGCAGGAGCTCCGGGGCGAAGCCGGACCGGACCGCCGGCACCAGCCGTTCGAGCTCGTCGTCGGTGATCTCGCGCGTCATGAGCGCCACCTGCCGCGTGAAGGCGCTCGCCCGGGCGTCGACGAGCGCACCCACTTCGGAGGCCTCCAGGAGCCGCTCCGCCGGCGTCGGCGGAGCCGGAGGCGCGGGGGCGAGCTCCGAAGAGCAGGCGGCTGACGTCGCGGCGATCGTCGCCAGCATCGCGCCGAGCGCGGCCGGGTGGAGACCTCGCACGGGTGGTGCGTCAGTCGCCGGTGCCGCCGTGGAGCATATCGCCCAGCCAGTGCCCGGCGCGCTGCACCTTGGCTCGCACGTACGGGAGGTTGTGGCGGTTGAGCGTCCCGTGCAACGGGGTGCGGTCCACGACGCGGATGCCGCCGTCCTCGAGGGCGCGCAGCTTCTCCGGGTTGTTCGTGAGCAGCCGGACCTGCTCGACGCCGAGGTGGCGCAGGATGCCGACCGCGGCGTCGTAGCTCCGTTCGTCCGCGCCGAAGCCGAGCACGCAGTCGGCGTCGACGGTGTCGAGCCCCTCCTGCTGGAGCGAGTACGCGCGGAGCTTGTTGCCGAGGCCGATCCCCCGGCCCTCCTGCTCCAGATAGAGGAGGACGCCGCCGCCCGAGTCGCAGAATAAACGCAGGCTCCGTCGGAGCTGCTCGCCGCAGTCGCAGCGCAGGCTGCCGAAGAGGTCGCCGGTAAGGCAGGCGGAGTGCAGGCGCACCGGAACGGGCTCCGGCCATGTGGAGCGCTCGCCGATGAGGATGGCGACGTGCTCGGTGAGCGCGTTCGCCTCGCGGAAGAGCATGAAGCGGACGTTCTCCGCCTCCTCGATGGGCACAGGCGCGTCGCTCACGTACGTCACCTCGACCCGCTGGTCTCCCCGTCCTGCGAGGTCGGTGATCTGCTCGGCAGTCACCGTCAGGATGGCTCCGTCGCCCACCAGGGTCGCGAGCTCCGGCGCGCTGGCGATGTCGGTCTCCACCGCCACGGCGGCCGGAAGCATCCGACCCAGGCGGAGGAGTCGGAGTCCGGCACGCTCTCCGGCCCGACCCGGCCGAAGCCGGGAGCGCTCCACGTGGGGTGCGGAGTGGCTGCTCGCGATTCGCAGGATCTCGTCGGAGCCGGCCCGGTCGAGGCCGATGGACCAGACCGCGCCGATTGCCGGGTGACCGTTCCCGGCCCACCCCATGGCGGCCACGCGATGTCCGGTAACCAGGAGGCGAAGGGGACCGCACCCCAAGTCGTGCAGGCGCTTCAGCGTCCCTTCCGTGAGCCCCTCGACGGCTGCGACGAGGACGGGACGCACGCCGCGGTCGACATCGGACGGGGTCACCAGGACCGCTCGCCCCCGCTGGAGATCGAAGAGAGCTCGTTCTGCTTCGTACATGCTGCCGATCGGTGCTAACGCTTCGGGATCCGGCTGGGTGAGGAACATAGGACGCGCCGGAGTGGCGCGCCCGACGGAGATCCGGGCGTCGGGAGGACCCAGCTCAGGGGGTATACATACCTCCGAAGGCGTCGCCAGGAGCCGCGGGCCGCCGGAGACGTCGACGCGCGTGCTGGTTCCGCGCACGATCGCGGCCGCGAACAACGGACCGAGGAAGATGGGCGCCATCCAGGGGAGGAAGGGCGGCGAGAGGAGGAGGATGGCCATAGCCCAAACGGCCACGGTCGCCGTCATCCAGCCGGTCGTGCGGACCGCCTCCGACCACCCGACGTGGCGGCCTTCGCGCGGCTGGGTCTCCCACGCCACCGCACGTCCGGCCAGAATCCCGGTGACGAAGCGGGCGTGGTGGAGCATCATGACCGGCGCGACGACCACCGAGAAGGCGGCCTCCGTGAACGCCCCCGCCGTGAGTCGGAGTGCGCCTCCGAACTCCGCTCGCCGGTGCCGGAGAGCGAGCAGGAGCCCCATCGCCTTGGGTCCGAAGAGGACGAGGGCGGTCCCGGCGAGGAGCGGCAGGAGCGACCGCAGCCGCGAGGCAGCGTCGACGAGCGAGGGTGGAACCGGGAAGCCGGCTCCGATCCCGCCGGGGATCGGCAGCGTGCCGAGCCCGGGGCCGAGCACGTAGACGGTTCCCGCGATCAGGGTCAGGAGCCAGAGCACGGACGCCAGATACCCCGTCGCCCCGAGGAGGAAGTGCAGGCGGCTCAGCGGGTGGAGCCCCGGAAGCCCGATCAGACGCAGATGCTGAAGGCTGCCTTGGGCCCAGCGTCGGTCCCGACGGGCGAAGTCCACGACGTTGCCGGGGACGCCCTCCCAACTCCCCCCGATCCACGGCACGAGGTAGACGCCCCATCCGGCGCTCCGCAGGAGCGCGGCCTCGACGAAGTCGTGGCTGAGCACCGGGCCCCCGAGCGGGGGCGAGCCGGGGAGGACGGGGAGGCGGGCGTGCTCCTCGAAGGGACGCAGCCGGAGGATCGCGTTGTGACCCCAGTAGTTGGAGGCGTCACCCTGCCAGAAGCTCTGCCCGGCGGCGAGCATCGGTGCGTAGAGCGTGGAGGCGAGCTGTACGAAGCGCCCGAAGCGTGTGTCCTGTCGCGCGGGGATCGGTACGGTCTGGATCAGGCCGGCGTCGGGATTCGCTTGCATGAGCCGGACCAGCTCGACGAGCGTGGAGCCGGACATCACACTGTCCGCGTCCAGGACCACGACGAGGTCGTACGCGTCCCGGCAGCGACGGCAGAACTCGGCCAGGTTGCCGGCCTTCCGCCCGGAGTTGGCCGGTCTGCGCCGATAGTGGAGGCGGTGGGGGTGGGGTGCGCCGTTGCGCATGCGGCGCCACGCCCGCTCCTCTTCCCTCGCCCGAGCGGGGTCGGTCGTGTCCGAGAGGAGGTGGACGTCGAAGTGCGCGGCGAGCCCGGTGGTCTCCAGCGAGTTCACGACGGCCCCCAGGCCGCGGACGATGAGCCCGGGATCCTCGTTGTGCACGGGCATGACGACCGCGGTGCGGGACGCGAGTGGCGCCTCGGCCCCGTCCGGTTGCGCTCCGGACAGCTTGCGGAGCGTGAGCGGGTCCCGTCCGATCATCCCGAGCGCGAAGCCGATCGAGGCGTTCCAGAACGAGAGCGTGATCCACGCGAAGGACGGTACGAAGAGGGTCAGGATCACGATCTCGAGCGCGCCGATCCCTCCCGTCGCCATCAGACCCGTCATCATCGTCGCGCCGATCGCGGTCGTGCCCCCGACGAGCCCGAAGAAGAAGACGCGTCGGACGGCGATTCCCGGCACGGAGAGGCGCATCACCGCTGCATCCCGGGGTACCAGACGTAGCTCCACGTCTCCGTCAGGGGCTCGCCGTCGGCGACCAGGAGGAGTCGCATGTCCGCGGGGCGGTCCCCGTCCGGCGAGACCCGGAACGACGCACGCCACCCCGCTCCCCCCGGAAGCGGCTCGGCCCGCACCTCGTCGATGTCGCCCGCGAGCGTCTCGACGCGCGCCTCCACGGTGGTCGACGACGGGAGCGCGTCGAGTCGTCCTCCCGCAAAGTCGACGACGAAGCGGCGATCTACTCGGTCGGTATGGGCGTCGGCCTCGGCCGATGCCCCCGGAAGCGACACCCGCCCCGAGCGGCTCCGCACGACCTGTGCGAGCGTCTGTGCGTCGAGTCGGTCCGCAAAGGTGGAGACGGTGTAGCGGAAGCGTCGGGTTTCGCCGGCCCGCATCGGTCCGTCGGGCACCCAGTATGCCGCGATGTTGTCGGAAAACTCGGTTTCGGTCGGGATCTCGAGGAGCTCCACGCCTCCCGCTCCCCAGCGGTCGTCGGGGTGTATCCGGATCCACACGCTCGGGCGCCGGTGATAGAGCGCCTCGGAGTCGAGGTAGTCGTCGAAGTCGCGTGCACGCTGCGCGAGCCCGAAGCCGCGGGGGTCGACGTCCCGGAGCGAGCTTACGCGCAGACCGCGGCGGTTCGACAGGGGCCGCCAGATCCACTCGCCTTCGCGGGTATGCGCGAGCAGCCCGTCGGAGTCGTGGACGCCTGCGCGCACGTCGTCGAAGGCGGCGGCGCTGGCCGGGCCGAAGAGGTACATCGAGCTCAACGGTGCCACACCGAGCTTGCCGACGTCCGACCGGGCGAAGAGCCGAGCATCGACGTCGACGACGGTGCACTCGCCCGTCGCGACCGCGAAGCGGTACGCTCCGGTGATCGACGGGCTGTCGAGCAGCGCATGGACGAGGAGAGAGTCGGCATCGGTTCGGGGGCGCACGAGCCAGAAGGCCCGGAAGTGGGGAAACTCCTCGGGTTGTTCGGCTGCCGGGTCGACGGCCAGCCCGCGGGCGGAGAGCCCGTAGAGCTGACCTCGTCCGACGAGCCGGAAGTACGAGGCTCCCTGGAAGACGAGGAACTCGTCCCAGCGATCGGCGGCGTTGAGGGTCGAGTGCACGCGAAAACCCGCGTGCTCCTGCGTCGTTCCTTCGAGTGTGCCGGGCAGATCGGCGGCGGCGCCCTCGTAGCGAAAGGTGCCCGGGTCGAAGGGGACCACCCGGGAGGAGTCTTCCACGAGGTGGATCCGGACGGGTTCGTCGAAGAGGTAGCCCGGGTGGAAGAGGTGGATGCGGTACGGACCCTCGTCGCGCCAGAGGGCGGCTTCCGGTCGGTAGCGGATCGAGCGGTACGCGTCGTAGTCGAGCCCGGCCAGGGCGGTGGGGAGCGGCTGGGTGGGGGCGTGCCACGCGTCGGCCGCGAGGACACGGGCCCGCTCGCTCACGAAGTCGGCGACCTCTTCGCGGGCGAGAGTCGGTGCCCGTTCGACGCCCGCGTCCGCGCGTGCCGCCGGGAACCCCGTGTCGGAGGCCGGGTTGGCGGGTACCTCCGTGGCGGGTAGAGTGGATTCCGACCCGGTCTCCGCCCCGCACGCCACGAGAACGAGCGCGAGCGTCAGCGTCGAGGCGAATCGAAGGGTCGGCGAATCCGACATCGGACTCCGGGAGCCGGACGGCCAGGGATGAACGAGAGAGCCGGCGGTCGAGCCGCCGACGCGAGCCGCGGCCGATCGGAAGGAAACAGGAAGGGCGCGGGGCTGCTCAGGCTGCTCGGCGCCCTGGTCGTTGTCAATGCGCTCCTGCTCCTGCCGGACTTCGTGCTCCTGGGAGGGCGGGGGGCGGCGTGGATCGCGGTCGAAGCGTGTCTGATCGCCTCCGTCTTCGCCCTGCTGCCCCGTCGTCGGAGTACCTGGATCGCTGCGATCGGGGTCGGCGCGCTCGCCGTGCTCGTCTTCCTGGTCGAGGTGGGCGAGACGACGACGTGGTTGGCGCTGCACCGTCCGCTGAACCTCTCGATGGACGTCTGGCTGCTCGACTCGGTCCACCACCTTCTGGTCGGGATGCTCGGAATGCCGACGACGCTCCTCGCCGAGCTGATCGCGCTCGCCGTGCTCGTGGGCACGGGTGCGGTCGTCGCCTGGCTGCTCGCGTCGGGTCCGTCTCGGCTCGAGCGGTCTGGGCCCCGAGCGCCGGTGCTTGCGGCGGCCGCGGTCGTCGCCGCGGGCGGTGTGGCCCTCGACCTGATCGAGCGACCGGACGTCCGCGTGGACAAGCCGGTCGTGCGGCTGGTGCGCGACCAGTCGAGTCGGTGGGCGCAGACACGGGCGGACCGGGCCGCCTTCGCGGCCGATCTGGCGACTGCGCCGTCCAGCTACGCCGACACGCCGGGGCTCCTCTCCCGACTGGGGGGCAGCGACGTGGTCCTCGCCTTCGTCGAGTCGTACGGCCTCTCGGCCATCGAAGACCCGCGCTATGCACCGATCGTCGGTCCGCGCCTCGACGACCTCGCGGCCCGGGCCGAGGCCGCGGGGCTCCACCTCGTATCGGGTCGTTTCGTCGCGCCCAGCCAGGGCGGGCAGTCGTGGTTCGGGCACGCGTCGATGCTCAGCGGCCTCTGGCTCGACAGCCAGATCCGTTACGACGCGCTGCTCCGCTCCGGTCGCGAGACGCTCGTCGACGACTTCCGGCACGCCGGGTACCGGACCGTGGCGCTCATGCCGGCGATCACCATGGCGTGGCCCGAGGGCGTTCGCTTCGGCTACGACGAGGTGTGGGCCCGCGACGACATCGACTACGCCGGCCCACCGCTCAACTGGGTCACGATGCCCGACCAGTTCACCTGGTCGTTCCTGCAGGAGACGATCCGGCCCCGCGAGCCGGCCCGGCCGCTCTTCGCCGAGCTCGGTCTCGTCAGCAGCCATGCTCCGTGGACGCCGATTCTGCCGGTGCTCGACGACTGGGACGAGATCGGCGACGGGGCCGTCTTCGATCGGTGGCGGGACGCCGGGGAGGCGCCCGAAGAGCTTTGGCTCGACCGGGACCGGGTGCGCGAGCACTATGCCCGCTCCGTGGAGTACGCCGTCCATGTGGCGGCGTCGTGGGCGGAGCGCTACCTGGACGACGGGACGCTCCTGATCCTGCTCGGCGATCATCAGCCGGCTCCGCTGGTGACCGGCGACGACGCCACTTGGGAGGTCCCGGTGCACGTGCTCAGCGGGGACCGTGCCTTGGTGGAGCCGTTCCTCGAATGGGGCTTCGCCGAGGGGGCCCGGCCCGACGGCTCGGGCGAAGCGCTCGGGATGGACTTCTTCCGCGCCTGGTTCGTCGAGGCGTACAGCGGCGATGCGTGAGCCGGCCCGCCGATGAGCCGAGCGGGAGTGGGCGCGTGGATCGGGCTCGCGCGGTCGGTGCTCGTCTACTGGCGGCCGGGCCGCCAGCGGGCGCTGCGCGAGCTGTATGCTCCGCTCATCGACCCGGGTGATCTCGTCTTCGACGTGGGCGCCCACCTCGGCGACCGGACCATGGCCTTCGCGGGCCTGGGAGCGCGGGTGATCGCGCTCGAGCCGCAGCCGCTCGTCGCCGACTGGCTCCGGCGCATCGTCCGGAACCACGCCCGGGTCGAGGTGCGGGAGGAGGCCGTCGGACGCGCGGCGGGCACCGCGCGGTTGGCGTTGAGTCGCCGCACGCCGACCGTCTCGACGCTCTCGGCGCGCTGGCAGGAGCGGGTCGCGGAGGGCAATCCGGGCTTCCGTGCCGTTCGTTGGGACGACTCCGTCGACGTTCCGGTCGTGACGCTCGACGCGCTCGTCGAGACGTACGGGGTGCCGCGCTTCTGCAAGATCGACGTGGAGGGGCACGAGCCGGAGGTGCTCGCGGGGCTCAGCCGACCCCTCCCGGCGCTCTCCCTGGAGTTCGTGACGGGGGATCTCTCGGCGGCGATCACGTGTGTGTACCGACTCGGCGAGCTCGGCGTGTACGAGTTCAACGTCGTGCTCGGCGAGGGGCGCTCCTTCCTCTGGCGCTCCTGGCAGGAGCCGGAGGCGGTGATCGTCTGGCTGGCCGAGGGCGCCGGTGACGCCTCGTCGGGCGACGTCTACGCCAGGATCGTCGAGGAGCCGATGTGGTCGAGGACCGGGTGAGCGGGGGCGACACCGTCGTCGTCCTGCCGCTCGGCGCCACCGAGCAGCACGGACCGCACCTCCCCGCGAGCACCGACGTGGACATCGGGCGCGGGATCCTCGAGGACGCGCTGGTGCGGGTCCGGGGCGAGGTGCCGACCGATGTGCTGCCCTTCGTCGACATCGGGGCCAGCGAGGAGCACCTCTCCTTCCCTGCGACGGAGAGCGTGCGCGCGGAGGATCTCGTCGCCCGGCTCGAGGAGATCGGGGAGGAGGTCGCGGAGTCCGGTCGCCGCCGGCTCGTGCTGGTGAACAGCCACGGGGGGAACCGCTTCGCGATGGACACCGCTGCCCTGCGCCTACGGCGAAAGCACGGAATGCTCGTGGTGAAGGCGAGCTGGTTCCGCTTCGAGCGACCCGACCAGGTGGTACTTCCGAAGGGGGAGTGGCTCCATGGGCTGCACGGGGGCGCGGTCGAGACCGCGATGATGATGCACCTGCACCCGGAGCGGGTCCGGGCGGACGCGATCACCGACTTCCTGTCGCTCGGCGCCGAGCTGGAGCAGACGCTGCGCCGGCTGGGCCCGGAGGGTGAGGCGTCGTTCGCCTGGCTGGCCGAGGATCTCCATCCGGCCGGCGTCGTCGGAGATCCGCGCCACGCCTCGGCCGAGCTGGGGGCGCGACTGGTGGCGCACTACGGAGCGGTGCTGGCCGACGTGCTCCGCGACGCACACGACTTTCCACTCGATCGGCTCGTCGACGCGAGGGAGGGGCGATGAGCGAGTCAGGCGGCGACGAGCGGGGCGTGCTCACCGAGGAGGAGGCTTGGGCGGTTGTGCGCGCGGTGGCCGACCGGGTGGCGGATGTGGCCGGCGTGCAGCTCGGACCCAACGGCACGTGGCGGACCGACCGGCCCGTCACGTCGGAGGCGCGTACCCTGCTCGATCTCTTCCTCCCGCTCGCCGTGCGTCCCGCGTTCGTGGTGGGTCAGCTCGGCCAGAGCCTCGACGGCCGCATCGCCACCGAGACCGGCGCTTCGCACTGGGTGACGGGGCCGGAGGATATCCGCCGCCTGCACCGTCTGCGCGCGCTGGTCGACGCGGTCGTCGTCGGGGCCGGCACCGTGGACGCCGACGATCCCCGTCTCACCGTGCGCGAGGTCGAAGGAGAGAATCCGGTGCGTGTGGTGATCGACCCCGAAGCCCGGCTGGACCCGCAGCGTCGCGTCTTCCAGGACGGTGTGGCGCGCACCGTTCTGGTCCGCCGCGCGCCGCCCGAGATCCGCCGCGCGCGGGTGCTCGGCGACGAGATCGCGGTGCCGTCACCGGGCCGGGGACGACTCGACCTCTTCGAGTTGATCCGGGCGCTGCGCGATCAGGGCATGCCACGTGTCCTGGTCGAAGGGGGCGGGGTGACGGTGTCCCGATTCCTGGCGGCCCGGCTGCTCGACCGCCTGCACGTCACCGTGGCTCCGATGATCATCGGGTCGGGTCGCCGGTCGGTGACGCTCGATCCGATCCGGAGTCTGACCGACGCCCTGCGCCCACCCGTGCGGACGTTTCACCTGGGGAGGGACGTCCTCTT
>JANQME010000415.1 GCA_028280205.1 Longimicrobiales bacterium | reverse complement strand
GATGAAAAACCGCTTCTTCATGGGGCCTCCACAGAGAAAGGAAAAAGGCGGGAGGCCGGCGGGATCGTCGTGCTCTGTGAAGGTCTGGTCCGTGGGTGTGGGATCGTCCGGCCTCCGCACGACGACGGTCGCCCCGTGCGAAGGGCGCCACCATGCGGATTCGGGACGGCTCGACGGACGAGAACGGGGCGGCCGGATCGAATCCGACCGCCCCGCGGGCGTTCTCGAGGCCCGGACGCTCCGGGCGCGCAGGCTCTTCGGGAGCTCTACCTGTGCAGAGCTCCCTTAACGACGGAAGCCGCTCATGAAGTCGGCACCGGCTCGCCGCGCGGCCTCGGTGACGGTATCGAGGAAGTCCTTCGCCCCTTCCGCGTACGCAGCGGCCGCCTCGCGGAGATCCTCCTGGTAGGCGGGATCGGGCTCACCGCGGCGCGGATACTCGCCGCGCACGATCCGGTCGTAGTCCCCGCTCTCGATCCAGTCTCGCAGCTCTGCGACGCGGAGGACGTAGAAGGGGTGTGTCCGGCCCATGAGGTTCAGCACCTTGAAGACCTGGTCGGCGACGTCGCCGCCTTCGCGGTACTCTTCGGCCTGGATGATGAACTCCTGGAGGTTCGTCTCGTCGTCGGTGCCGCCTCCGGCCATCTTGAGCATGGTGCGCATCACGATCTCAGGATCCTGAACGCCCAGCAGGCCCGCTCGGTCGCACGACAGCTCGGACTTGCGGGACCACTCGAGGAGCGCCACGAGGACGGCGCGCGCCGCGAGGCCGACGATGGGGAAGCCCATGTTGGCCAGGTTGATGAGCAGCACCGTCATCGTCTTGTAGAGGACGTGGTCGCTCAGGATGTGCCCGATCTCGTGCGAGATGACGTAGGAGAGCTCCTCGTCGTCGAGCAGACGGACGGTTCCGGAGTTGAGGATGATGAACGGCTTGTCCATGCCGTAGGCGCCGGCGTTGACCATCGGCGTCTGGGACATGAAGAGCGGGTACTCCTCCGGCGCGTCCAGCGTGCGCAGACACTCCTTGTAGTTCGCGTACACTTCGCCGAACTGCTTCTCGCTCACGCGCACCGCGTCGGCCTGGAAGGCGAGGCGGATAGGCTTCTCCCCGAAGAAGCCGAAGACCCTCTTCAGGACCTCGTCGAAGACCGGGATCCGGCGCAGGGCGTTGAGCGCCGCCTTGTCGGCGGGGTGCTCCCACGCGTGGGGCGCGATCTCCGTCAGCACGCGCTTGGCGCGGGTGCCGGTTCCGCCTCCCTCTTCCTGCCCGTCCGTGCGATCCTGCTCGTCCGCCATGTCCTCATCCTCGCTCGTGGGTCCGCGCCGACGCCCTCGTCCGGTCGGGACCTACGGCGCTGCGGGCCCTTACGGTGCCTCGAATTTCCCGGTTTCAGTACTCCGACACCCGACGGCGGTTCGTTCGTTGCCGTTGGGGAGGCTGTGCCAGGAAGGGCGCCCCGCTCACGCCAGGACGCGGTCCAGATCGGCGATCAGGTCGTCCACGTCCTCGATGCCGACCGAGAAGCGGATCAGCCCGGGGGTCATCCCCATCGCCTCGCGGCGCTCCTCGGGGACGGAGCCGTGCGTCATGAGCGCCGGGACGTTCACCAGCGACTCGATGCCCCCCAGGCTCTCCGCGAGGGCGAAGACCCGGAGGTGCTCCGTGAGCGCCTTCGTCCGTTCGAGCGAGCCGACATCGACCGACACCATCCCGGTGAAGCCGGACATCTGGCGGGCCGCCAGCTCGTGCTGATCGTGGGACGGCAGGCCGGGGTACAGCACACGGTCGATCCTCGGGTGATCCTCGAGCCAGCGGGCCACGGCGAGGCCGTTGGCGTTGTGGCGCTCCATGCGCACGTGAAGCGTCTTGATGCCCCGGAGGGTGAGGAAGCAGTCCATGGGCCCGGGGACCGCCCCCGACGACTTGCGGATGAAGTACAACTCTTCGGCCAGCGCCTCGTCGCGGATCGCTACCAGGCCCCCGATCACGTCGGAGTGCCCGTTCACGTACTTCGTGGACGAGTGGATCGTGAAGTCCGCCCCCAGCTCGAGCGGACGCTGGTTGAACGGCGACGCGAAGGTGTTGTCCACACTCAGGAGGGCGCCCCCGTCGTGCGCGATCTCGGCGACCGCCGCGATGTCGCACAGCTTCATCATCGGGTTCGTGGGCGTTTCGACGTGGACCAGCTTCGTCTCGGGCCGCATGGCCGCCGCGACCGCCGACTCGTCGCGCGCGTCGACGTACGTGAACTCGAGCCCCAGGCGGCTCAGAACGTGATCGAACATCCGGGTCGTGCCGCCGTACGTGTTCTCCTCGCTGACGACGTGGTCACCCGCCGAGAGTCGCTTCACGACCGCCTCGATGGCGGCCAGCCCCGAGGCGAAGGCGACGCCGTGCGTCCCTCCCTCGAGCGATGCAATGCTCCCCTCGAGCGCCTCCCGGGTCGGGTTCGCCGTGCGGCCGTAGTCGTACCGGCCCTCACGCGGCTCCCCTACCGCGGGCTGCACATAGGTGGACGTCTGGAAGATGGGCGTCATGATCGCGCCCGTGACGGGCTCGGGCTCCACTCCGGCGTGAATGGCCCGGGTCCCGAAGGAGAAGTGCTGTGCCGCCTCGTGGTGCATGCTGTCCTCGGTGGTGACGTTCGTCGCGCCCGACGGATGGGCGGCGCAGACGCGCGAATCTACCGCGCCGCCCGAGACACCCGCCACACGACGCCCGACCCCGTCGTTGACGCCGATCAAGGTGTGCCGCGAAGTTCGAGCGACGGAGCGCGACCCCGTCGGAAGACGCCGTACTTCCTGATCAATCGAAGCCTTAGCAGGTCGCTGAAGAAGTATGGTACCCCGCGTTGGGGATGCCACGGCCGCGAAACCAAGGCGGC
Source organism: Longimicrobiales bacterium (assembly GCA_028280205.1). Classification (GTDB taxonomy): domain Bacteria; phylum Gemmatimonadota; class Gemmatimonadetes; order Longimicrobiales; family Gaopeijiaceae; genus UBA2589. The sequence goes on along the minus strand of JANQME010000415.1, from coordinate 941 downwards.
GCGACGACGCGTAGCCCAAGCTACTCGGAGGAGCGCCAACGCTGGCGGCGCGGCCGTGCCACCCCAACCCACGGACTGTAAGACGATGTCAACCAAGGTGTTGGGCGCAGGGGGGTCGCGGCCCGGGAGGTCGTCTCTCCTCCTCGGACCACGGCCTGCGGCCGCGGTGCCCGCCCTGCTACGACTCGTCGTCGTTCCTACTCCCGGCCTCGCGAGACCGGGGCACCCGCGCGCGCAGCGCGTGGGTCGCGCGGAGCACCATACTTCTTCAGCGACCTGCTAGAGGCCCGCGTGCCGATTCGACTCCCCGAGGATCTGATGGTGAGCGTTTCCGGTGTGCGCGGACGGGTCGGCGCTCCCCTGACGCCCGAGCTCATGGCCGGCGTCGCGGCGGCCCTCGGAGCTCACCTGCGCGCGCTGGAGGGTGGATCCCGGGTCTGTCTGGGGCGGGATTCTCGCGTCTCCGGCCCGATGTTCGTGCGCGCGGTCACGGCCGGTCTCCAGTCGGTCGGATGTGACGTGATCGACCTGGGCGTCGTGCCCACGCCGACGCTCCTCATGGCCGTTCGGGAGCACGGGGCGATCGGTGGGGTCGGCGTGACGGCCAGCCACAATCCGGCGGAGTGGAACGCCCTGAAGCTCGTCTCGAGCGAAGGCATCTTCCTCGACGCCGAGCGCTCGGCGTCGTTCCGGCGCTACCTCGCGGAGGTCGATCCGCCGCGTGCAGCCTGGGACGAGCTCGGGGAGGTGACCGAGGACGCCGAGGCGTGGACGCGCCACCTGGCCCGCATCCTCGAGCTGGACGAGATCGACGTCGAGGCGATCCGATCGGCGAGGCTGAAGGTCGCCGTGGACTGCGTGCACGGCGCCGGTGGGCCGGTCATGACCGAGCTCCTCGAGGCGCTCGGGTGCGAGATCGTCGGGATTGGGATGGAGCCGGA
>JANQME010000395.1 GCA_028280205.1 Longimicrobiales bacterium | reverse complement strand
GAGGTCGTCGAGGAGGGCGAAGTCGGTTGGCACCGCGAGATGGTGCACCCGCTGGGCGATGAGGACCTCGGGGTCTCGGACATCCTCCTTTACCGCCCGACCGGGCTCTCCGAACCGCCGTCGCTGATGGCCGCCACCGCGCTCATGCTCCCGTCGACGACCGTCTCCGGGTCCCCGGAGCTCGGGCTCTATTGGGAGGTGTACGGCGTCCCGGAGAACGAGATGGTCGGGTACGACCTGGAGATCCGCGCGCTGTCGAACGGCGGGCTGGTCCAGCGGGTTCGGCGGCTGTTTCCCGGCCAGAACGACGCGGCGGCGGAGGCGCGGATCCGATGGAGCGAGGCGTCGAAGGGCGAGGTCCACTCGACCCCGCTGATCATCGAGATGGAGAGCGTGGTGCCCGGGGACTACACGGTGACGCTGACGGCGCGCGTGGCGGAGCGAGAGGTCGTGACGGTTCGAGAACTACAGGTTCGCTGAATACGAGGACCGGGTGCTAGACACGGGTTTGGGCCAATGAGTCTAGCTCTGACAACAGTGCTGGTACTCGCGGCGGCAGCGCCTCAATCGATGGCGGACTCCGCCTCGGTCAATCGAGCGGTCGATCAGCGCATCACCCAGTATTGGAGCGAAACGATCGACGCGAATCGTCGACGCGACCGGCAGCGCAACGACGAGGTCGCGGCCCCGCCTCGAAGCAGGCATTGGGTCTGTTCTCCGGACTACGGGGACGAGCAGTGTATGACGGGGCCATTCGGGCGCTACTGCTGGTACCCCGACTGTCACTATCCGCCCACGGGGCGGCTGGTGCGGGAGATCTCGAAGATCGCGCGCGAGAATCCGTCGGTGGGGTCCCCGTGGCTCGTATTGACGAGTATCCTCGTGCGGCTGGGACGCGCGGGTGAGGCGCTCGGTGAACTCGTCAACTGCACCGCAGCGAACGGGGCGTGTTCCCTTCTGCGTGGATGGGCCGCAGCGTCCGCAGGTAACCTGCAGGACGGGGAGTCCTTCTTCCGGGAGGGACTCTCGGCGAGTTCGCCTAGCTTTGTCTGTGCCGTTACGAATGCAACGATGCTACCGGGCCGTATGCCGCGGGTGAAGCCGGGCTTTCCCGCTGGAATGCAGGCATACGACACTCTCCCGCTGTGGCGAAGGCCCGCCCCCGAGAACTGCCCCGCGATCGCAGAGGAATCGGAGCGGATCTACTGGCTCTCGGACCCGCTCTATGTCGTACCGGGCAATGATCGTTGGGTGCAGACGGTCCTTCGGCAGATCGAGTACTCGGCGCGGGCCCGCGTCTCCTCTGGAGACGCGAGTGGTGCTCGTTGGGATTGGATCCCGGGGTGGTGGGGGAGCAGACGCGGCTTTCGAGACTCGGCGGACCAGGGTACCCGAGCCACCTGGGTCTCGCACCGCGCCGCTCGCTATCATTTCGTCCCCGATTTCGAGGGCGAGGGTTTGTCCCAACCGACCTGGAATCTCGTCGCGGGGGAACCGTACGAGGGCTACACGCCGGCGTACGCTCGCTTCTACAGTGCCTCGGTCCAACACGCGCGGTTTCGCGCCGAAGATTCCCCCCGCCAGATGACTGCCGTCGCCGGTACCATGGCTGGCACTCCGGTTGGGAGTGCGAGCACCGCCTACCTCGTCTTCACCGATGCTCCGGAGAGCTTCCCGGTGGTTCTGGAGTCGGAGTTCACCGACGGCCGCGCGGTCTTCCTCGT
>JANQME010000373.1 GCA_028280205.1 Longimicrobiales bacterium | reverse complement strand
GTCGGACGCGCCGCGCCGCTCTCCGAGCAGCACCCGGCCGGAGAAGTCCGCGGAGCTCGCCGGCCGCGCCGCTCTCCGAGCAGCACCCGGCCGGAGAAGTCCGCGGAGCTCGCCGCGCCTCCGAACCCGGTCGGGACCAAGGTCACGTGGCCCCGGGCCTGGATGTCGTCGAGCGTCCCGTCGAACAGGGTCTCGCCGCTCAGCCATCCGTCCAGCGGCAGAGCCTCGCCGAGCCACGGCTCGAGCCGATTCAGCGCGAGCGGGTTGGCGGCGACGCTCATCTGCTCGACCCGCATCCCGTCGTCGAAGCGGGCGCGTCCGTCGAAGGTGAGGCTGCTGGCTTCCAGCTCGAGGTCCACCGCGGTCAGGTCCAGATGCACACCGCGATCCACCGCGACCCCGATCCCCCCGCGCAGCCGGCCGGCGGGAATCCGCTCGTCGACCCAGTGGACGTCGGCCAGATCGCCCCATCCGTCGGTGCGAAGGTCCGAGCGGAACGTCCAGGGAGCGCCGACGCGGGTCGGGCCGACGGTCAGGTCACCGCGCAGGAGCGTGCCGGGCAGGCGGAAGGCCGCCTCCGTGATCCGGATGCCTCTCGGGCCGTACGTCACCTGACCGAAGGCCTCGCGAACGTGGAGCGGCTCGTCGACGATCTCGATGTCCGACGAGAAGGAGGCAAGACGCGCCTCGAACTCGATCGCGCTTCCGGGCGCCACCGAAGCGTTCTCGACATCGAGGGAGAGGCGCTCGAACGCGATCCGGCGCAGCGGCTCCCCGGCGGGACCGGGAACGACCTGGGCGCCCGACGGATCGCTCGTGGGAGTGAGGATCGTGACCCGGGCGTCGCGGAACCCCACGCGACCCAGTACGAGCCGGCGCCCGGAGCGAAGCGAAGCGCTGTCGGGCGCGACCGCGCGCTCGGCGACGAGGCGGGTGAGGTTGAGCGGCTGCTCGGCCGTGTACTTCGAGATCTCGAGATCCAGACCCCAGATCACCGTCGACCGGATCGGTGGTCCCCCGATCAACGCGCGCGGGAGCGAGTAGCGCAATACGACGGAGTCCGCCGTGAGGAAGGGCCGTCCGTCCGAGGTCACGAGCCGGACGTCGGTGAGCGTCGCGCCGCCCAGGAGGGTACCGCTCCGAACCCCGCCGACCGCGAGCTCGCCCGCGAGCACCTCCTCGACCCGACCCAGCGCCACGTCGAGCGCGAAGCCCTGCCCGCGACCGGTCTGGGCGACGGTGAGCACCCCACCCACGAAGACGAGAACGGTCAGCAGGATCGACCGACCGAAGCGGCGTCCCCACCGGCGGGCCCGCGCCATGATGCGAAGCCTGCGGCGGTGCCGCAGCGATCGCCGGACGAGCCGTTCCTCCGCGTCTTCGGAGCGTCGCACCGGACGCATCCGGGGGCGGGGGCGCGGGGCGCTCATCAGAAGGCCTGCCCGATCGAGATGTGGAACTGCAGTCGCTGCAGCCCCCGGTCGTCCTCGCCGAACAGGAGCGCTTCGTTGAGGAAGACCAGATCCCCCGTGGACACCCAGAGGATCTCCGATCCGTCCACGGTGAGCGGGTCGGTCTCCGGGTCGTCCACTCCGTCGATGAACGGCCGGATCTGCTCCGTGACCACCTCCAGCTCCTCACCTCCACGGAACCGGTACGCGACGTCGAGACGGATCGGGCCGACCGGACTCGGGAGGCGGACGCCGACACCCGGGCTGAACTCGAGCGCGCTCAGCTCGATCGACTGATTCGCCGACCATGCCTGGCCGGCGTCGACGAACACGACCCCTTCGACGAAGGAGGCCAAGGGAAAGCGCAGCTCGGCGTTCGCCTCCAGGAGTCGCGTGCCCCCGGTCGGCTGGGGTAGGAGCGCGTTTTCGGAGGCGGGCACGCACACGAGCGTCGCGAGCTGGACGGGCGTGCATCCGCCCCCGCCATCGCGTCCCGACAGGAGCGTCTCCGGCTGCGAGAAGAGCACCCGCGGACCGAGCCGGCTCTGTGCGAACCCGCGCACGGAGTTCGCGCCGCCCGTATAGAAGCGCTTCTGGGGGTGGACGATCTCCAACGAGCCCCCTCCGGACGCGCGACCGATCCCCGTGAAGCCACGCGCACCGACCCACCCGCCCCGGAGTCGCGTGGCCAGGACCGAGCTGCCCGCGCCCAGATATCGCGACGCCTCCCCGACCACCCGGTCGTAGCGGAAGTCGGAGCCGGTCCACGACGCCGCATGCTCGACGTCGAGGAGCACACGGTAGCCGCGACGCGGGTCGAGGAGGTTGTCGGTCCGGTCCCGGGTCAGGTTCACCCCCACCGGGGAGAGCCAGTTCGCTCCCTCCAGCTCCTCGATGTCGTCGGGACTGCACACGAGGAAGCCCGTGCAGAACAGCACGTCGGCCGCGTCGAGCTCCGACAGCTCGGGGCGGAAGAAGCCGGTGAGAACGGTCTGCGGCGCGATCGTCCGCGACAGCCCGAGCTGGACACCCGCCGCCTGTCGCACGAACACATCGGGCACCGACTGGCGTTCGACGAAGATCGACGCGCTGAGCGCGTTGCGGGTCGAGAAGATCCACGGCTGCACGAAGTCCACGGCGGCCAGCCCGGTCAGCTCCGCGTAGATGCCGTCGCCACTCTGCGAGCACAGAAAGTCACCCGCCTCGCTGGCGAGGACGTTTCCCATCCGGCCGCGCAGGCGGAGCAGCCGTCCGCCGCCCAGGAAGTTCCGCGCGGTCCACCGTGCTTCCGCGGTGAGGCACTCGGCGTTGCTCCACCCGCCGCCCGCTCGGACGCGATACGGGTCGCCCTCCTGGAGCGTGATCGAGACGGGGATCCGCGGATCGCGCGCGAAGGCCGCGGTGTCCGGTACGACGCTCGCGTTGCGGACGATCTCGAGGCCGTAGAGCCGAGAGCGCGCCGATTCGATCTCCGCGCGGCTGTACGGCTCCCCCGACGAGATCTGAACCGTGCGCAGCACGGTACCGACGCCGAGGTGGTTCGTGCCGTCGACGGTGATGTCGCCGTACGTCGTCGGCGGCCCCGGAACGACGGCGAAGGTGACGATGGCGTTGAAGGGGTCGTCCGCGGGCCGGAAGGCGTTGCGCAGCACCTCGGCGTAGGCGTACCCCCGATCGGCCAACCGCCGCGCGATCGTGTCGCGCGTGGCGTCCAGCGCGATCGTGCTCAGGCGGGCTCCCTCGCGGATCGGGAGCCGGTCCAGCAGGCCTTCGACCGGGAGGTCCTCGACGCCGGTGAAGACGATCGAGTCGGCCACGACCGGCCGGCCCTCGACGATGCGGAAGGTGACCTGGGCACGTCGTGCCGTCCGCTCGACGCGCGCGCTGTCGACCTGGACCTCGCGGAAGCCACGCTGGCGGTACCAGAGGACGAGACGGGCGCGATCCCTCGGCAGCTCCCGTTCCCGAAGCTGGTAGCGACTCAGCGCGAAGCCGATCCCCAGCGGGCAGAGGGGGGCGAAGACCAGAGAGCGGCAGCTCGTCTCGCGCGTCGCGATGGCGCCGGCGAGCGAGTCGTCCGGGAAGGACTCGTTCCCCTCGAAGCGCACCGCCGTGACCTCCGGCGGGTCGACCTGCGCCTCCGCCTCGGATACGAAGCTTCCGAAGACCAGCCCGCACAGCAGCGACACCGCACCGTACGCGCCGGCCTGCGACCGCACCCCGGACCCTGAACTCATGGTCGTGACCCGGACCCATCGTGTGCGTCCGCGCGCGGCGCCGGAAGCTTCTCCGCCGGAGTACCCGGCTCCAGCTTCGGAGGCCCCGACCCGTCCGGTTCGGCGAAGGACTCCCGGGAGAGGAGGAGTCGGGTCACATAGTACGCCACGGCGGCCGTCCCGAGTCCCAGCACGGCGGAGGCGAGGGCCGCCGCCACGGTCTCCCCACGCTTCAGCGACCGACGGCGAAACCGGGTCACGAGACCGGAGCCTCCCGCTCGCGCAACGGGAAGCGCAGCGGCTCGAGAGGCAGGAAGTCGGACGCGTT
>JANQME010000362.1 GCA_028280205.1 Longimicrobiales bacterium | reverse complement strand
GTCGGACGTCGATCCCGGCTTCCAGTCGGAGGGCGTCGTCGCGGTGGACGTGGTGATCCCGTCGGGTCCGTACGACGAGGACGAGGCGCGGGCAGCGCTCTTCACCGAGCTGCTCCGACGCATCGAGGCCGTGCCCGGGGTCGGCGACGGAAGGGTGGCCACTGTGACCTCGCTGCCGCTGGCGGGCGGATGGTCCGGCATCCCGTATCAGGTCCGCGGCCAGGAGGTCGCCGAGGGCGAATCCATGGTGGGCGGCTTCCGGATGGTGTCGCCCACGTACTTCGGTCTCCTGGGGATCGAACGGGTGCAGGGGCGGCTCCTGGACGGAAGGGACACGCCGGATTCGGAAGCGGTGGCGGTCGTCAATCAGGCCTTCGTCGATCGCCACTGGCCGTCGCAATCTCCGCTCGGCGAAGTCATCCTCGATCCGGAGGGCGAGGAGCTCGCGACCGTCGTCGGCGTCGTTACGGACGCGCGCTTCGCCGACCTGGACGACGAGCCGCCGCCCAGCATGTACTTCCCGGCGGATCAGAACGGCTGGTTCACAAACGAGATCCTGATTCGTACCGACCTGGCCGACCCGCTCTCGCTGGTCGACGCCGTCCGCCGGTCCATCCAAGACGTCGATCCCAACCTACCGGTTCAAGAACCTCGCCTGCTGGCGGAAGTCGTCGTCGAAGCGGCCGGGGACCAGCGCTTCTACGCGCTGCTCTTCGGCTCCTTCGCGGCGCTGGCGCTCGTGCTCGGGCTGGTCGGCGTCTACGGGGTCATGTCGTACGCGGTCGGACAGCGTACCCGCGAGGTCGGGATCCGCATGGCGCTGGGAGCAACCGGCGAATCGGTGCTCCGCACGACCATCCAGCGCGGACTGGCGCCGGTGCTCGCCGGCGTCGCCCTCGGCGTCATGGGCGCCTACGCCGCCAGCCGATTCCTCGCCGCCTTCCTGTTCGGGGTTACGGCCACCGATCCGGCGGTGTACGCAACTGTCGCGGCGCTCGTCGTCCTCGTCGGTGCGGCGGCGATCGTCGTCCCGGCCAGCCGGGCCCTCCGCCTGGATCCCGTGACGGCGCTGAGGGCGGAGTGACGGCGGCGCCTTCCCGCGCCGCGCCTCGATTCGGTTTCGCCATTGTAAAGGAGAGCAGTGAGATGGAGACGACCGTTAGCCGCCGCGCCTGGATCGGTAGTATGCTCGCCTGGGGCGCGTGGCCATCGCACCGTCTCGACGCCCGTTCGCCGTTGCCACGAACCACGGCCATGAGCCAGCAGCAGGACCCCTTCTGGGAACGCATCCGCGCCCAATTCGAGATTTCGCCGGATCTGGTCAACCAGGTCACGGTGGTCCGGGGCGTGACGCCGAAGGCTGTTCGGACGGCCCTCGCCGACGAGACCGAGCGTCTGAACACCTTCCGCGGAGCCACCTCCGGCAGAACTCGTCCCGAGAGCCGATCCAGGGCCGCCGCCCGTGCCGGAGCGGCGTCGATCATCGGGGCGAGGCCGGAGGAGGTCGCCCTCCTGCGAAACACGACGGAGGGGGTCACGACGGTGCTTCGAAACTGGCCGCTCGAGCGAGGCGACGAGATCCTCACGTCTTCCGCCGAGCACGGGCCATTCTACGACGTGCTCGCTCAACGTGCGGCTCGGGACGGGATCGTCGTGCGACGGTTCCACTATCCGGCGCCGGTGAGCTCATACGAGGAGATACTCGAAGCGATCGACCGAGCGATGAGCCCCAGGACCCGTCTCGTGATGATCGGCCATGTGGTTCTGACCGGCCAGATCAACCCGGTTCGACGGATCGCCGATCTGGTGCACGATCGGGGAGGGCTGCTGCTCGTCGACGGCGTTCTCGGCGTCGGGCAGGTCGAGACGAACGTCGAGGCGATGGACTGCGACTTCTATGCCGCCGGTTTTCACAAGTGGGGGTCAGGCCCCCGTGCTACGGCGGTCTTCTACGTGCGCCCCGAGCTCGTGGGGATGCTCCCCCCGCTTTTCGGGGCCTACGTGGAGAGTCCGGAAGACGGCTTCTTCCGACCGTCGTCGGATGATCCGCGGATGGTCAAGTACGAGACCTTCGGAGCTCATCCCGACGCGCACTTCCTGGTGCTGGCGGAGGCGATCGACTTCCTGCAGGGGATCGGCATTCGAAGGATCCGGGAGCGGTTGTTCGAGCTCACATCCCGATGGACGGCACGAGTCGAAGAACTGGATCGATTCCGGTCCGCCGTGCGGATCCATCCGGATCATTGCGCCGGACTGGTGGCCTGGGAGTTGGAAGGCGTCGACACGGAGGATGTCCGACCGGTTCTGGCTCAGCACAGGGTCCTGGTCGGCCGAACGGAGTCGTACGCCGGGTTCTTCGGGATTCCGAAGGACAGGCCGAGAAGGCTGTTCACCGCCAACTCGGGCGTCTTCACCTCGGAGGATGACGTCGATCGTCTGGCGGAGGCCATCGAGGCGGCGGCGACCCGATTGGGGTGAAGTCCACGCCGGTATCCACCTGCGTCCCCGCTCGCCGAGGTCGGCGGTGAGTTGCAGCTTCTCTTCGAGAACAGCTGGACCCCAGCGCGTTCGTATCACTCCTCCCGCAACACCCTCATCGGGTCGACGCGCGTAGCCCGCCGTGCCGGAAGCGCGGCCGCCAGGGCCGCCGTGGCCAGGAGCACGGCGGCGACGGTCACAAACGTGGCGGGATCGTTCTGTTCCACCTGATACAGGAACCCCTCGAGCGATCGTCCGAAGGCGATGGCCCCCATCGCTCCGAGAGCAGAGCCACCGGCGACGAGTCGAAGCGCCTGGGCCAGGACCATCCGGCGGACCTCCACGGTCCGCGCACCGATCGAGATGCGGATCGCCATCTCGCGCTGTCGCTGCGACACCGAGTACGAAACGACCCCGTAGATCCCGACCGCCGCCAGGATCAGCGCCAGGAAGGACATCGCCGTGAGCAGGACGGTGCGGAGGCGATGCTCGGCCATGCGCGCATCCCGCAGCTCGTCGACCGTCGTCACGGCGTAGAGCGGGAGGCGCCGGTCGATGCTCCACACGGCCTCTCGTATGCTCGGCAGCACGCGCTCGGAATCTCCGCCGACGGCCACGACCATGGAACGCGCGGCTCTGCGCCAGCGCTTCTCCCAGAGGTACGTCTGATAGAGCGGCTCCTCGTCGAGGTCGAACTGCTTCACGTTCTCCACGACGCCGATCACCTCGAACAGGACGCCCCGAAAGCCCGTCATGACGCGGCGCCCGAGCGGGTTCTCTCCGGGCCACAGCAGATCGGCGGTCGCCCGGTTGATCACGATGAGGTCCGCCTCCGGATCGTCTCCCTCGCCGAAGAGGCGACCCTGAAGCAGATCGATTCCCATGATCCGGAAGTAGTCGGCGCTGGCGGACCGGACCTGGGCACACGTGTCGCCTCCTTCGAAGCGCGTCGGGTCCTCCTCCGCATACAGGGTGCCGCAAATCCCCGTCGTGCTCAGCGGCAGACCGTTGATGCTCCCCACCTCCACCACGCCCGGGATGCGCTCGAGCCGCTCTTCGAGCGCTCGATGAAACGCCTCGTGGTCGGCCCACTCCGGATAGCGCGCGTCGGGCAGATGGAGACCGAAGCTGAGCACGCTCTCGTCGACCCCGATGTCCACCCGGCCCAGCTCGGTCAAGGTCCGGACGAGGAGCCCCGTGCCGCTCAGGAGCGTGAGGCACAGCCCGACCTGGAGGATGACCAGCCCGCTGCGCACTCGGTGCCTGCGCCGGCTGGCGGTGCCGTTGCCCGCCCCGGCGCGGATCGCCCGCGCGAGCTCCGTGCGCCCGATCAGCCACGCCGGAATCACGCCCATGAGCAGGCCGGCACCGAGCGTGAGACCCGAGGTAGCGGCGAGCACGGTCGTGTTCACCGAGATCGTGCCGACCGGCGGGAGCGTCGCGCCGATCCACGACACGAGCCGCTCGGTTCCGGCGACCGCCAATCCGATCCCCACCAGTCCGCCGAGCCCCGCGAGGAGGAGGCTCTCGACGACGAGCTGACCGACGATCCTGCCGCGTGAAGCACCCAGCGCGGTCCGCAGGCTCATCTCGGGCACCCGATCCGAGGCGCGCCCCATCAGGACGCTCGTCACGTTCGCGACGGCGATGAGGAGCACGACTCCGACGCAGGCCAGCAGCATCGTGAGCGCGCTTCGGACGTCGGCTACGACCAGGTCGTGGAAGGGCTCCAGGTCCGCCCCCTTCCCCACGTTGCTGTCGGGGTACTCGTCCCGCAGTCGGGCCATCACCGCATCGAGCTCCTGCTCCGCAACCTCGTGCGTCGCACCGTCCTCGAGACGGACGAGGGTGCGCAGGTTGTGGTTTCCGCGATTCGGCGAGCTCTCGGCCACCTCGTACGAGAGGGGGAGATAGGCCTCGGCCCGGCCGAGACCCGGAAGCGTGTTGGCGAAGCGCTCGGGTCCGACCCCGATCACGGTGCGGCTCCGGCCGTCCAGCTCGATCGCCTGGCCGATCACCGAGGGATCGCGTCCGAAGGCTCGCTCCCACAGGCCGTACCCGATGACCACGACCTCCTCGTTGCGCTCGAGGACGTCGTCGCGGGTAAGAAGCGATCCGATGGCAGGTCGGAGGCGGAGCGCTTCGAAGAAGCCGGACGAAACCGCGAGCGCCCTCAGTCGCAACGGGTCGGCGCCCTCGGCGGTGAACGTGGGAGCGGTGCCGTGAAACGCGACGAGCTCCTCGGCAGCCGACAGCTCACGTCGCAGATCGGAGAAGTCGGCGAACGACGAGTAGGGATCGCGGACCCCGTCCTCGAAGTGCACCGTGATCTGATACAGACGTTCCGGTGCACCGTACGGCATCGGCCGGAGGAGCACGCCGTCGACGACGGTGAAGAGCGCCGTGTTCGCGCCGATCGCCAACGCCAGAGTGACGACCACCACGGTCGCGAACCCGGGTGCTCGCACGAGGCCCCGCACCGCGTGACGCACGTCTCTCCACAGCATCTCCATCATCGTCCCTCCCTCCCTCTTCGTCCGACCGATCCGAGCACCGACGAGCACGCGACGGAGCGCCCTCGCCACGATCTCCCAACCGAGGTTCACGAGCGCTCCGGCGAGCAACCGAGTCGCTCTTCCCACCCTGCCCTGCTTCGGCTCGGCGAGTCGAGCCTCGAAGTCCTCCGCCATCCGGTCGCGCCACCGACGCTCCAGGCCGAGCGGCGCCCAGCGGCACGCCAGGCGGTAGACGCGCCCGTAGAGACCCTTCACCGACGTCCGCTCAGGCGGGGCTCGGACGCGCGCCGCGAGCGGCTCGCGCCGTCCGAACCAGACGGTCGAGCCGCTCCGTCTCGGCCTCGAGGGCCCGATCCCCCGCCTCCGTGAGGCGGTAGCGGATCCGGCCGAGGTTGTCCTCGGACGCGCCGCCCGTCTCGTCCTCGACGATGAAGCCCCGATCGGCCAAGTCGGACAACGCCCCGTAGAGCGTTGTCGGCCACAGCTTCAACGCTCCGCCCGTGCGCTCCTCCACCGACTTGCGAATCGCGTAGCCGTGGGTCGGCGACTCCGCCAACGTCACGAGGATGTGGAACCACACCGGCTTGAGGGGCGCTGCCTCGCGCTCGGGGTTGTCGCTCATCGGCGTTCGCCTCCCATAAGTCTCGTCACATACCAGTATTAGTATATACTGGTATGGCGCGCAACCCGTGATGGAGGTTTCGTGTCCCATACGCTCGCCCGCGTATGGAGGATCTCCGTCCTGGTGACCGTCGCGACGGCGCCTGCAACGGGTAGGTGGGCGAGTCCGGGATCGACGACATCACCGTCACAAAGACCGGCGCCGCGCCGCCCTACTCCGTGACCGCCAGCGGATTTCTGTGGGATCCTTCGAACGTGCTCACGGGCACCTTCGACGCGGACAACCGCCTGCTCCTTTCGAGCAGCTACGCGGAGGACGGCGGGACGACCACCGCCGAGCACGACCGTTCGCCTCAGCGCAGCGGCGGTACGGGGGCGCGAATCCCGGTGTCGAAGGAAACCGTCACCTCGATCCAGACACCGGGCGCCACGGTTACGTCCTGCTCACTCGCCACCGGGAAGGGGTCACCCGGCTCGGGGACGAGCGTGTAGTCGCCCGGCTCGAGTCCGACGCGGAAGCGTCCGTCGGCGTCGGTGCTCAGCGTCGCGAACGTTCCGCCCGAGCTCTGCCGCCGGACCCGGATGGTGGCGTCCTGGAGGGGACGATCGGGGCACGGCTCGTCCTCCCGTTCGACGGGGCAGAGCGGACCCAGGAGGGCCACGCCGTCGATGCCCTGAGGCGCATCGGGCCCGAGAAGCGACGACTCCCCGCAGGCGACGAGGAGGAGCACGGCGGTCAACGACAGAGCGCGGGAGCTGTTCGACTTCATGGTTCGCTTCGCCGTCGGGTCATCCGATCTTCGCGTCATCCGGTCTTCGGTGGCGCGGGCGTCCGGGTGGGCAGGCACCCTGAAGATGTACGATGAAGAGGGTGATCCTTTCCACCCGGCGGCATCAAGCCATCCGGCCGCAGTCGAGCGCCACGCGGGGGCGCTTGCGTCCCTGCAGCTCGTTCAGGTATATCAAGATGAAATATACTGACAGCGTGCGGAGGGTGAGGACGTGAGAGGATCGGCGGAGCCCGAGGACTTCGTGCCGCTGAACCCGCCGCGCTACCACATCCTGGTGGCGCTCGGCACGGAGACGCGGCACGGCTACGCGCTCATGGAGGAGTTGGAGAAGCGGACCGGGGGACGCGTCACGCTTCTGCCGGGCACGCTGTACACCGGGATGGCCAAGCTCCTGGCCGACGGCCTGGTCGAGGAGGCGGAGGGGCCCGACTACGAGCTTCGGGGCAGGAAGCGGCGGTACTACCGCACGACCGAGCTGGGACGTTCCGTGGCGCGCCTGGAGTCCCGCCGACTCGCGAGCGTGCTCGAGGTGGCCCAGGAGGGTGGGCTCCTCGATGCCGACCCCGGCGAGGAGGAGTTGGCGTGACGAGCCCCGACAGGCGCGAACCCGAGGTGCAGCGCGGGCGCGCGGAGCGGCCCGGACGCAGCAAGCGGCCTGGATGCGGCAAGCAGCCTGGGCGCGGGGAGCGACCTGCGCGTGGGGAGCGGCTCTGGCACTCGGCCTTCACCGCAGCAGTCCAAGTCGCGTACCCGAGGGCGCATCGGGTGCGCTTCCTCGATGAGATGCGGGTGTGGTTCCTTCGTGGGCTGAGGGCGCAACGAGGGACGCCGGCGAGAACGCTGTACGTGATGCGCGCGATCGTCGACGCGTTCCTCAGCGGGACCGCCATGCGCTCCTCGTCCGTCCTCCTGCCCGGAGCGTGGCGCCCCGCACTCGGGGGCTCCGACCTGCGCGGCGCTCTGCGGTCTCTGCGTCGGCGACCCGTCCGGGCCGCCGCCGTGGTGCTGACGCTCGCCGTCCCGATGGCGGTCAACACCGCCGTGTTCGGCGTGGTCGACGCCGCCCTGCTGCGGCCCTTGCCGTACCCCGAGCCGGACGAGCTGGCCGCCGTCTGGGTGCGCCAGACGGAGGACGGGATCGATCGTGCCCGGCTGGCCGGCCCGGAGCTGCGCTTCCTGTGGGACGAAGCCCGGTCCGTCGCGGCGCTCGGCGGTATCTGGTCGCGCTTCGGCACACTCGGGGGCGAGCCCGGTCCCGAGCACGTCGACGTCGGGTACGTGGCTGGAGACTTCTTCGCCGCCCTCGGCACGTCCGCCGCGGTGGGGCGGCTGATCGAGGTGGGGGATGACGTCGAGGGAGCACGGGGGGCGATGGTCCTGACGTACGCGCTCTGGGAGCGGCGGTACGGGGCCGATCCCGGCGTCGTCGGACGGCGCGTCGACTTCAACGGCGCACCGGTCACCATCGTCGGGGTCCTGCCCGAGGACTTTCGGGTGCTGCTCCCGCGCGAGGCGAGCCTCGCCGACCGGATCGACGTCTTCCTGCCCTGGGGCGGCGGGTATGCGGAGATGCCCATGGAGTGGCGCTTCTTCGCCACGGTCGGGAGGAGCGCGCCGGGATCGACCGTCGAGGACATACGCGCCGAGCTGCGCACGTTCGCGCCACTCCTGCAGGAGCGCGACGCGAGTTATGGCGATGCCCCCGTGGAGCTCGTCGTGGAGCCGCTACACCGCGAGGTCACGGCGCCCCAGCGGGTCGGGCTCCTCACGCTCCTCGGCTCG
>JANQME010000360.1 GCA_028280205.1 Longimicrobiales bacterium | reverse complement strand
CGCACCCGAGGCCCCCGAAGGCGTCCCGGTCGAGTTTCCCGCCGGGTGGCGGTATCCGGCCGACGTCGAGCCGATCACCGCGCGAAACGGGATGGTCGTGACGACGGACGAGCTGGCGAGCCGGGTCGGACTGGAGATCCTCCGGGCCGGCGGAAACGCGGTCGATGCGGCCGTCGCGGTCCAGTTCGCCCTCGCGGTCGTGAACCCGGAGGCCGGCAACATCGGCGGAGGCGGCTTCATGGTGCTGCGGACCGGGGACGGGGCGCGCGCGGCCCTCGACTTCCGGGAGAAGGCGCCGCTGGCCGCCACCCGGGACATGTACCTCGACGAGAACGGCAACCTCACGGACCGCTCCGTGGTCGGCCACCTGGCCGCAGGCGTGCCGGGCACCGTCTCCGGAATGTGGGAGGCGCACGCCCGGTTCGGGACGATGCCGTGGGAGGAGCTCCTGGACCCGGCGATCGCCCTCGCCGAGGGCTTCGAGGTCCGCGAGCGCTTCCTAGGCTCCCTGGGCCCTTCGATGGTCGAGGCGCTCACGGCCTTCCCGACGTCCGCGGCCCAGTTCCTCCCGCGCGACGGACAGCCGCCCCTGGCCGGCGACACGCTGCGGCAGCCCGACCTGGCCGCCACACTCCGCCGGATCCGCGGTGAGGGGCTGGACGGCTTCTACCGGGGCGAGACGGCAGACCTCATCGTCGCGGAGATGGAGCGCGGCAGGGGGATCATCACCCACGAGGATCTGGAGCGGTACCGGGCCGTTTGGCGCGACCCCATCACCTTCACCTACCGGGGCCACACGGTGCTTTCGATGCCGCCATCCTCGTCGGGAGGGGCGACGATGGCCGAGATGGCGAACATCCTCGAGCGCTGGGAGCTCGGGTCGATGCCGTGGCACGCCCCCGAGTCGATCCACCTCTATGCGGAGGCGTGGAAGCGCGCGTACGCCGACCGGAACCACTACCTCGCCGACCCCGACTTCGTCGACATGCCGCTGGAGCGCATGACGTCCGCAGCGTATGCAGAAGAGCGCGCCGCGACGATCGATGCCGAAGCCGCCACGCCGTCCGTCGAGGTCGGGCCGGGCATGGAGGTCGGGCTGGACGAGGGGGAGAACACCACCCACTTCTCCATCGTCGACCCGTGGGGTGCGGCCGTGCCGGTGACGACCACGATCAACTCGTGGTACGGGAGCAAGGTGACCGTGGCGGGCGCCGGCTTCGTGCTCAACAACGAGATGGACGACTTCGCGGCCAAGCCGGGCACGCCGAACCAGTTCGGGTTGGTGCAGGGTGAGAACAACGCGGTCGAGCCGGGCAAGCGCATGCTCTCGGCCATGACACCCACGATCGTGCTCGGCCCTGACGGCGCGCTGAAGATGGTCACCGGCACACCCGGCGGTTCCACGATCATCACGACCGTCTTCCAGACGATCTCGAACGTCATCGACTACGGTATGAACGTGGCGCAGGCGATCCACGCCCCGAGGGTCCACCATCAGCACCTCCCGGACCAGATCTACTTCGAGTCGGGCGGTCTCGACCTCGCGACGGTCCAGGCGCTGGAGGCGATGGGCCACCGTACGATCGAGCGGGTGGGCGTCTCCGGCGACGTGCAGGCGATCGTCGTCGAGGGCGGGCGGATCACCGCGTGGTCGGATCCGCGGCGCGGAGGGGTGGCGCTGGGGTACTGACCCTCCATGCACGAGTTGCGCGCGCTCCTCCCGTACTTCCGCCCGTACCGTCCGGCGCTCGCCGCCGGACTCGTGTGCGTGGTGTTCGCGAACGCCTTCCAGATCGCGGGCCCGTGGTTCATGAAGCTCGCGATCGACGGGTTGGGTGCCCCCGGTGTCACGATGCGGCGCATCACCTTCTACGCGGCGATGGTCGTCGTCGTCGCGCTCGTGGGCGGGGTGTTCCGCTACGGGATGCGCGAGTTCCTGAACGGCGTGAGCCGTCGCATCGAGGCGGATCTGCGCAACGACTTCTTCCAGCACCTGCTTCGCCTGGACGCGACCTTCTACGGGCGGACGCGTACCGGCGACCTCATGAGCCGCGCCACGAACGACACGCTCGCGGTCCGGATGGCGGCCGGTCCGGCGATCATGTACACGGTCAACACGTTGGCGAGCTTCTCGTTCGCGCTCGCGTTCATGCTCTGGATCAGCCCGCGGCTGACGATATACGCGATGGTCCCCATGATCGCGCTGCCCGCCCTGGTGCTCTTCTTCGGCGGAGTGATCCACCGGCGCTTCGAGGAAATCCAGGAGCAGTTCTCGAGCCTCTCCACCTTCGTACAGGAGAACCTCACGGGTGTGCGGCTCGTGCGGGCGTATACGCAGGAGGAGGAGCAGAAGCGCCAGTTCGACGCGTTCAACGCCGACTATCGGACGCGGAACATGCGGCTCGTGCTGACGGCGGGCGCGTTCAACCCGCTCCTCGGCCTCCTCGCGGGGACGGCGATGGCGCTCGTGACCGGACTGGGCGCGCTCGAGGTGATCGCCGGGCGCATCACGATCGGCGACTTCGTGGCGTTCGGCTTCTACCTGACCCTGCTGGTGTGGCCGATGATCGCGCTCGGGTGGGTGGTGAACCTCTACCAGCGCGGAGCCGCGTCGATGAGCCGGCTCAACCGCATCTTCCGGGACGCTTCGGCGCTCCGGCTCCCCGACACGCCGCGCTCGCTCGAGGGCGCCCGGGGCTCGGTCGAGTTCCGGGGCGTGAGCTTCATCTACCCCGACACCGAGCGGCCCGTCCTGAAGGACGTGAGCTTCACGGTCGGGGCCGGCCAGACGGTGGCGGTCGTCGGTCCGACCGGCTCGGGCAAGACCACCCTCGTGGCCCTCCTGGCGCGCCTCTACGACCCGACCGAAGGCCGCGTCCTCCTCGACGGCGTCCCTCTCGACGAGGTCGACCCGGCCGAGGTCCGGGCGCGCATCGGAATGGTTCCACAGGATCCCTTCCTCTTCTCCGACACGATTGAAGGCAACATCGCACTCGGAATCGGCGGGGCGCGTACCGACGCGCGCACGGCCCTGCAGGCGGGCGGAGAGGGCCCGCGCGCGGCAAGGGTCGCCTCGGAGGCCGTCGACCGGGAGCGCGAGGTGGGAACGGCCGTGCGCCGCGCCGCCGAGATCGCCCAGCTGCACGAGCAGATCGTGGACTTCCCCGACGGCTACGCGACGATGCTCGGCGAACGGGGGATCAACCTCTCCGGCGGTCAGAAGCAGCGCGCGACGCTCGCGCGCGCGCTCGCCCGCGACCCGCTCGTGCTCGTCCTCGACGACGCACTGAGCCCCGTCGACACGCAGACGGAGGCCGCGATCCTCGGCGATCTGCGCCGGATCGCGGGCACGCGCACCGCCTTCATCATCAGCCACCGGGTGAGCGCCGTCATGGAGGCGGACAAGGTCCTCGT
>JANQME010000406.1 GCA_028280205.1 Longimicrobiales bacterium | reverse complement strand
GCGAGCCGGAGAAGTGGAGGTCGTTGGTGACGATGCTGCCGCCCGTGCGCAGCGCGGGCAGGGCGTCGAGGACGATCTGTTCGCCGGCCTTCGTGCACTCGACGAGCCCGACCTCCTCCTCCCGCGCCCCGATCAGGGTGGCGAAGCGCCCGCGCACGTCGTCCCAGACGCCGCCCCACCACGCGCCGCGCCCGTTTCCCGGGCCCTCTCGGATCAGGGCGAGGTACCGCTCGACGGCGTTCTCGGCGAAGCGGCCGAGCGGCGTCCCGCCGGCCCCGTTCAGGAAGACCTCGTGCTCGAGGCGGGGAAAGAGCCCGCGCGTCGAGCTCTGCCCGACGAGGGCGTCCGGCCGGATCGCTCCGGCGATCGCGCCGGCCGCGCCGGCGGTGAGAAAGTCGCGCCGTCTCATCCCGTCCTCCCTTCGAGTCGCCCACCGATCGCTCAACGTCGGCGATGGGGAACAATCCCGCAAAGGGCCGCATAGGGAGTGCGTCGCGCGATCGCGCGCAACGGCTGAACCGGTCGGATCCGGGCCGCCGCCGCTCGTCTCACGACTCCACGGAGGGCCGCACGTGTCCCCCCGCATCACCGCTCTCGCCGCTTTCACGGCCGGCGTGCTCGCGCTCGCGGCGGCGCGCTTCGTGCTCGCCCCCGCGCCCCACGTCACGCACCACCACGCAAACTGGGCGGTCTTCGTGCACGGCGAGCGGCTGGACCTGAGCGCCGACCGCTTCATGGAGGACGTGGCGGCGTGCGTCACCTCGCCCGAGGCGATCCGCCCGCAGGACCGCGTGCACCTGCACGAGAACGACCCCGACGTCGTGCACGTCCACCATCCGGCCGCGACGTGGGGTCAGCTCCTCGCCAACCTCGGGATGGCCGCCGGGCCGGACTACCTCTTCACGCCCGACGGCACCCGCCACCTCGCCGCCGGAGACAGCGCCGTCACCTTCGTGCGCAACGGCGAGCGCATCTACGACCTCTCGAACGAGCCCGTGAACTCGCTGGACCGGGTGGTGATCTCCTTCGGCACGGAGCAGCCGGAAGAGGTGCTCGCCGAACAGTTCAGCCAGGTCGCCGACAACGCCGCGGAGCACAACGAGAAGGCCGATCCGGCGGCGTGCATGGGTGGGCACGAGGCCGAGTCGCTCGGGGAGCGGTTGAAGCGGGCGTTCCTGGGGTAGGGCTCGCCGGGGACGGTCGGGTCTTCCGGTACCGCCCCGCCCGCCTCAACCCTCCGGCATGTCCGGCATCGGCGGGCGGGGTGGGGGCGGGAAGGCGGCGCGCAGGCCCCGGGCGAGGGCGGGGGCCACCACCGACGTGTGCGTCTCGCCGGCGATCTCCTCGAAGGTGGTCGACTCCGCGGGCCACCCCTCTTCGACGAGGCGGGCGGCGAGCGTCCGCGCGTTGGAGATGAGCCGGAATCGGGCGAGCATCGGGACGTGCGCCGCCTCCTCGAGCGCGCCGGCCGCCAAGTGGACTCCGGGCGGACCCGAGTCGGGAGTCGGATAGTCGGCCTCCATCGCCTCGGCCTCGTTCCACCACAGCGCCGGGCTGACCCCCAGGAAGTGGTCGAACATCTTCGGCGCCCGCTGAAGCGCGTACGCCACGAACAGGCCGCCGAGCGAGGAGCCGAAGATCGCGCGGCCTCCTGGTGCGACCTCGTACCGGTCCTCGACGAAGGGCACGACCTGGTCACGCAGGAACGCGAGGAAGGCGTCCGCACCGCCCGTCGCCGGCTCCACCGGAGGACCCGCAGCGGGACGAGGCAGCGAAGCGGCCATCGCGGTCATGCCCGGATCTTCGGACGGCGTGAAGTCCCGGGTGCGGAGCATCGCCTGCCGAAGGCCGTCGTCCGCGGGGTAGGCGATCCCCACCACACGGAGCTGGGGAAGCTCGCCGTACAGCGTGTGCATGAGGCGCGTCATCTCGACCGCGGTTCCGAAGTAGAGGTTCGCGTCGAGGAGGTAGAGGACTCCGGGAGGCCCACTCGGCGGGACGAAGCCCGTCCGTGGCTCGGCGATCCAGAGCTCGAAGTCGTCTCCGACCGCGTCGGAGCGCAGCGGATATACGGAGGTGTCGGGGAGCGTGACGTGCGTGTGGGTCATCGGAGGTCGGGTATGGGGTCGAGGCCCGAGATTCGGGCGGACGTAACTGTGGACTCTCGGGGACCTTCGCGGCCGGGCTCCCGGTATCCCCCGGATCCCGAACGAGCTGCGCACCCAGCCTACCCTCTCGAACAGGAGTGCCGGATGGACCTGATCGCCGAAGACGAGACCAGAGGATTTCTTCAGCGTCTGGCTGCGGACCCCCGCGTGAGTCGCGTGACCGTGCGCCTGGGCGACGGGGCGAGCTTCTCGGGGACGATCGGGCCGATCGGAGACCGTTCGGTGATCGTCAAGGCGTTGGCCGGCCGGGAGTTCTTCGACGCATGGGTTCGGTTGGATCGGATCGCCGCGATCGAGGTGCAGACGCGCTCTTGACGATCTCCGGAGCGGTACCTCCGGGGGAAGGTACCGGAATCCTGCGTCGGCGGGATCACGCGTATACCTTTCCCCTCCGGCCCCGACCTTCCCACTTCCGCAAGAGGTCGCCCACGATGAAGAAATCCGTGCTCGCAGCACTTGCGCTCATCTTCGCCGTTCCGCAGCTCGCCTCCGCGCAGACGGTCACGCAGTCGCTCCTGAGCCTCTTCGAGATCACGAAGGACAACATCATGGCGAGCGCCGAGATGCTCGACGAGGAGCTCTACGCATTCCGGCCCACCGACGAGGTGCGCTCCGTGGGTGAGCTCTTTGCGCACGTCGCGAACGCCCAGTTCTCCTTCTGCTCGGCGGCCGCAGGCGAGTCCAGCCCCTCCTCGGAGGACTTCGAGGAGACGCGGACGACGAAGGCCGCGATCATCGAGGCGCTCGAGATGGGCTTCGGCTATTGCGAAGGGGTCTTCTCCCGGATGACGGATCAGGCGGGAGCGCGGAGCCTGACCTTCTTCGGTGGCCCGAACACGGCGCACGGGGTGCTCGCCTTCAACTCGGCCCACAACTACGAGCACTACGGCAACCTCGTGACCTACATGCGCCTGAACGGAATCACTCCGCCCTCGTCGATGGAGTAGTCCGGACTCGCGACTCCGACCCGCGGGGTCGGGCGGGCCCGGGCGCCTGCTCGGCCCCTCTTTCGTCCGCGCCACGCCCCCCCACCCGTGTCGAAGGACCAGCAGACCTTCCGGATGCCGCGCTGGATGACCGGAACCCTCGCGGGCCTCGCGCTCGTCACGGGTGTCGGCGGGATCCTGCTCGTCACCGAGTGGGGGCTCGACCCGATCTCCCTGACCGTGGCGACCGTGGGCTTCCTCCTCGCGATCGGGGCGCTCGATGCGCTGCGCACCCGGATCACGCTCGACGGGGAGGAGATCATCATCGTCCGGGGGTTCCGGCGTCGACGCCTTTTCCGCGGTCACATCGACGCCGTGCGCTGGACGCGTCGTCGCGGGATCGCGTTGCTCCTCGACGACGGGATGTGGGTCCGACTGCCCGACGTCGGGGGCGGCCAACCGTGCGCCGCGGCGATCCGCGCCTGGGTGGAACACGCCCGGCGGACCGAGGAGTTGTACCCTTGACGACTTAGGGTAAGTGGTTGAGGTTATATCCTCAGTCGGTCAGGGTACGGGAGGGCACGTGGACGAGCGGGTGGAGCTGGTACCGGGTACGCTGGACATGCTGGTCATGAAGGCGGTGTCGGCCGAAGCGCTGCACGGCTTCGGGATCGCGCGCTGGATCGAGCGGGTGACCGGGGATCGCCTGACCGTCGAGGAGGGGGCGTTGTATCCGGCGCTGCACCGCCTCGAGAAGCGCGCATGGCTCTCGTCGGAGTGGCGGCGGACGCCGCGCGGCCGCCGGGCCCGCTACTACCGCCTCACCCCCGAGGGATCGCACGAGCTCGACACCCTGCGCACCCGCTGGGAGGGCTCGGCCTGGGCGGTTCGTCAGGTGCTCGAGGCGGAGGGCGAGGCGTGAATCTCGATCCGAAGCGGCGGCGCCTCCGGGAGGAGATGGAGCACCACATCGTAGAGCTGAAGGATCAGCTCGAGCGTGAGGGGCTGGATCCGCACGAAGCCCGGGACGAGGCGCTGCGCCGCTTCGGCGATCCGGAACGCTTCGCGGGCGAGGGCGATCCGGAGCCGGGTAGGCTCGGTGCGTTCGTCGACCGGCTCCGGGCGGACGTGCGCTTCGCGCTCCGTCGCATGGTCCGGGATCCGTTCATGTCCACGTTGACGCTGGCGACCCTTGTGATCGGCGTTGCGGCGACCGCGATCGTCTTCTCGGTGGTGCACGCCGTGGTTCTGCGCCCCCTCCCCTTCGAGGAGCCCGGGCGGGTCGTGCACGTGAGTCAGACGTCGCCGCAGGGCCGGAGCTACTCGATCTCCGAGCCGAACTTCGTGGACTTCCGGGCCCGACAGCGCTCCTTCACGGAGATGGCCGCCATGGGGTGGGACACCCCCGTCCTGAGCGGCGTGGGTGTGGCGGAGTCGGTCGAGGGCCGGCGCGTCAGCCACACGTTCTTCCCGATTCTCGGCATCGAGCCGCTCGAGGGACGTGTCTTCTCGGCCGAAGAGGACCGCTTCGGCGGCGCCACGGACGTCGCCTTGCTCGCGGAAGGGGCGTGGCGGAGGCGCTTCGGGGCCGACCCTTCGGTCGTGGGTCGGACGATCGTACTCGACGGCACCCC
Organism: Longimicrobiales bacterium; assembly: GCA_028280205.1. GTDB lineage: Bacteria > Gemmatimonadota > Gemmatimonadetes > Longimicrobiales > Gaopeijiaceae > UBA2589. Next base: position 2,086 of record JANQME010000406.1, on the reverse strand, counting down.
GCGCAGGGTCGTCGGCGTCGTCCCGTCGGACCGCGCATGGCCCGGTGTCGAGGTGTGGACGCCGCTCGCGCCGAACCCGGACGTCTACCGGGACGATCAACGCCTGGAAGCCATCGCGCGCCTCGCTCCCGGCGTGACGCTCGAGGAGGCACGCAGCGACATGGTGGCGATCGCGGCCCGGCTCTCCGACGAGTATCCCGAGAGCAACGATGGCTGGGGCGCATCGGTCGAGTCCGCCCGCGACTGGCTCGTGGGCGAGCGGCTGACCCGTCTGGGCGGGCTGCTCACGGGGGCGGTCGGGCTCTTCCTCCTGATGGCGTGTGCAAGCGTGTCGAACCTCATGCTCGTCCGGGCGTCGGTGCGTACCCGCGAGATGAGTGTGCGCTCGGCGCTCGGCGCCGGCAGGCCCCGTCTTCTCGGTCAGCTCGCGGTCGAGGGCGCGCTCCTGGCGCTCCTGGCGGGGGGTGCGTCGCTGCTGGTGGTCGGATTCGGCATCGACGTGATCCAGCGCGTGGGGCCGGACGACATCGCTCGGCTCGGCGACGCGGCGCTGGACGCTCCGGTCCTCGGTGTCGCGCTCGGCGCGGCGGTGCTCACCGTACTGCTCGCGGGGGCGGCTCCGGCGGCGCTGCTCGCGAGGGGCAAGCTGTTCGACGTGCTGCGCAACGCCTCGACCGCGCGGTACGACGCCGGACGTCGGCTGCGCGACGGACTGGTCGTGGTCCAGTTCGCGCTCGCGGTCACGGTGGTGTGCGGTGCGGGCCTGCTCGCCCGCAGCTTCGTCGAGCTCCAGGAGGTCGAGCTCGGGTTCCAGACGGGTGGCGTCGTACGCTTCGCGGTCCGGCTCCCCCAGGAGCGGTTCAACCAGGGGATGCGGGAGGAGTACCTCCGAGGGCTTCGGGACGAGATCCGCGCGCTCCCCGGCGTAACCGCGGTCGGGGCGACGACGGCCCCGCCCTTCGGGCAGTCCCGTCCATCGAACTTCGTGGCCCGCTCGGACCGTGAGCCCGATCGCCAGCAGGACTTCCTGCCGGTGAGCTGGCGCGCCGTCTCGGGGGCCTACTTCGAGGCCACGGGCATCCCGCTTCTCTCCGGGCGCGTCTTCGGTGCGGACGACCAGGCTGCCGCCGAGCGACGGGTTGCGAACCCGCCGGTCATCATCGACCGGGCGCTCGCGGACGCGCTCTGGCCGGACGGGGAGGATCCCGTGGGCCGTCTGCTGACGTGGTTCCTTCCCGGGGGTCGGCAGTGCGAAGTCGTCGGCGTGGTGGGTGTCGCGCGGGACGAGCGCATCGATGTCGAGCCGCGGCCGCGCATCTACCGGCCCTTCACCTACACGACGTGGGACCAGCCCACCGTTCTGGTACGCGTCCAGGGTGACCCGGAGGCGCTCGTGCCGGCGCTCCGCAGCGTCGTCCTCGACGCGGACCCGACCATCCCGGCGATCGAGCCGACGGCGCTCACGCGCGACATGCGCGACACCGTGGCCTGGCCGCGCTTCAGCATGCAGGTGCTCACGCTCTTCGGGGTGGTGGCGCTGATCCTCGCCGCGATGGGGATCTACGGGGTTACGGCGTTCTCGGTCGCGCAGCGTCGACGGGAGATCGGCGTCCGCGTCGCCCTCGGCGCGGAGCCGGCCGAGGTCCGACGGCTCGTGCTCAGACGTGGGATGCGGCTGGCCGCTGCCGGGATCGCCCTCGGGGTCGCGGCCTCTCTTCTGCTGACCGGCTTCCTCGAGTCGCTCCTCTACGGTGTCTCCGCCACGGACCCTGCGACCTTCGCGTCCGTGCCGCTCCTGCTCGGGGCGGTCGCGGCGCTCGCAGCCTGGGTGCCCGCACACCGGGCCCTCTCGCTCGATCCACGCGAGGCGCTGAGGTCGGAGTAGCTTTCACGTGAAGCCCCACCTAGAACACGGGAGGTCGATGCCTCCCCGGCGCTCGCGAGCACGCTGATGGTGACACTGGACGAAGCCGGCCGGAACCGCACCGGCACCCGGGTGCGCCCGAGCCCGCCCGCGCTGGATGCCTGGGTCGAGCACGTGTTCGTCCTCGACTTCCGGGCCGTGCGTCGTGCCGGGTGGAGAGTC
>JANQME010000337.1 GCA_028280205.1 Longimicrobiales bacterium | reverse complement strand
GGTCGCCTCGTCTCGCTGAAGGGCTTCGGCGAGCTCCAGTACGGGACGCGCCGACCGGTGACGCCGACGTCGATCTTCGACCTGGCGTCGGTCTCCAAGGTCGTGGGGACGACCACCGCCGCGATGATCCTCGTGGGCGAGGGCGCCCTCGACCTGGACGCCCCGGTGGTGGCGTACCTCCCGTGGTGGGCCGCCGGCGACGAGCGCAAGCGCGAGGTCACGGTCCGTCAGCTCCTGACGCACCGCACCGGGCTGACCCCCTTCCGTACCTGGTACTTCGAGATCGAAGGGCTCGAGGCGTATCGGGACGCGGTGGCGGTGGAGCCGCTGGAGGTGCCCCCGGGCACACGCACCGCCTACTCCGACATCGGGATCATGACGCTGGCCTGGGTCGTCGAGGCGGCGGCCGGCCGGCCGCCCGAGGAGCTCCTGCAGGAGCGCGTCTGGAATCCGCTCGGGATGCTCGAGACCCGCTACAACCCGCTCTCGACGCTCCGGCCGCGGATCGCGGCGACGGAGATCGACACGATCTGGCGTGACGAGATGGTGTGGGGGACGGTCCACGACGAGAACGCCGACGCGATGGGTGGCGTGGCGGGCCACGCCGGGCTCTTCAGCACGGCTGTCGACCTCTCGGTCTTCGCGCGCATGATGCTCGCCGGCGGCGTGGCTCCGGCGTGCGCGCCGGACGGCGTCGCGGGCGAGCCGTGCCCGGTCCGGCGCACGGACGAGCGGCGGATCGTGGAGCGCTCCGTTCTGGACGACTTCACCACCCGGCAGGATGCCTCGTCCTCGCGGGCGCTCGGGTGGGACACCCCGTCCGAGCGCTCTTCCGCCGGCGACTACGTGACCCGAGAGGCGTTCGGGCACACCGGCTACACCGGCACCTCGCTGTGGATGGATCCGGAGCTCGACCTGTGGGTCGTGCTCCTCACCAACCGCGTACACCCGACGCGCGCCAACCAGAAGCACGTTCCGATCCGTCGTGCCGTGCACGACGCCGCGGCCCTCGCCATCACCGACCGGACGGTCGAGCCCCGAGAGCGCTCGCGTTGACCGGGTTCACCGGTCTCGACCTCGTCGTCCTCGTCGTCTACCTCGTGGGCGTCACGGCGTGGGGCGCGTGGCTCGGCCGGGGTCAGGCCGGCGGCACGGACTACTTCCTCGGGAGCCGGTCGCTCCCGTGGGTCGCGGTGATGCTCTCGGTCGTCGCGACCGAGACGAGCACGCTGACTTTCCTGAGCGTGCCCGGAGTGTCGTACGCGGGCAGCCTGGTCTTCCTCCAGCTCACCTTCGGATACCTCGCGGGACGGGCGCTCGTGGCGGCTTTCCTGCTGCCGGCATACTACGCCGGGTCGCTCACCACCGCGTACGCTCTGCTGGAGGAGCGCTTCGGGCTCGGTGCGCGTCGTTTCACCTCGGCGATTTTCATGGTGACCCGGCTCCTGGCCGATTCCGTGCGGCTCTTCGCCACCGCGATCCCGCTCGCCCTCATCACCGGGTGGCCGCTCTGGACCTCGATCGTCGTCATCGGCGCCCTGACCGTCGTCTACACGTACTTCGGCGGCATCAAGGCGGTGGTCTGGGTCGACGCGGTGCAGATGGCGCTCTACCTGTTCGGCGCGTTCGTCGCGCTCGTGGCGATCCAGCGTCTGCTCCCCGACGGGTGGGCGGGCGTGCTCTCCGAGGCCGGTGCCGCCGGGAAGCTCCGGTTGCTCGACTTCTCGATGGATCCGGGCGTGACGTACACGATCTTCGCCGGGGTGATCGGCGGCGCGGTCTTCACCATGGCGTCGCACGGCACCGACCAGCTCATCGTGCAGCGGCTGCTCACCTGTCGGGACCGCGCGGCTGCGCAGAGGGCGCTCGTGGGGAGCGGTTTCGCCGTGATCCTGCAGTTCCTCCTCTTCCTGATGGTCGGGATCGGGCTCTGGGGCTTCTACGGCGGCCGCGCGTTCGACTCCACCGACGAGATCTTCGCGACGTTCATCGTCGAGCAGCTCCCGCCGGGGCTCACCGGTCTGCTCATCGCCGGGGTCTTCGCCGCGGCCATGTCGTCCCTGTCGTCGTCGATCAACTCGCTGGCGTCGGCGACCGCGTACGACTACTGGGCCCCGGCCGTCGGGGCGGCCGATGACGAGGCTCGCGTCCTTCGCGCAGGTCGGATCTTCACCCTGGTCTGGGCCGCCCTCCTCATCGGTGGCGCGATCCTCTTCATTCCGCTCTCGCAGGGCACGTCGGCCGTCGAGGTCGCGCTCGGCATCGCCTCGCTGGTCTACGGGGGCCTGCTCGGTGCGTTCGCGCTCGGTGTCCTCACCGAGCGGCCGGGGCAGGGCGCCGCGATCGCCGGCGTGGCCGTCGGGATCGGGGTCGTCACGCTCCTCCGTGACCGGATGGCGTGGCCGTGGTACGTCCTCGTGGGCTCCACCGTCACGCTCGTCGCCGGCTCGCTCGTCGGCCGGGTGGCGCCGCGCCGAACCGTATGAACCCGCCTTTCGAAGGCCGCCTCCCGTGAGGTACTGGATCGGGGTCGACGGCGGCGGTTCGCACGTCCGGGCCGTGGTGATCGATGCCGACGGTCGTCCGCTCGGCCGGGCGAGGGCCGGCGGTGCGGTCGCGACCGTGCTCGACGTGGAGGGGGCGGCCCGGGCGGTGCGCTCCGTCGTGCGCGCGGCCGCCACCGACGCCGGCACGGAGCTGCCCAGCACGGTGCTATGGGCTGGGCTGGCCGGGGTGGCCGATCCGGAGGTGCGGGAGCAGGTGCGGAGCGCGTTGGCCTCCGCGAGCCTCGCCCGGCACGTGGTCGTCGGCACCGACGTCGAGGCCGCCTTCCACGACGCGTTCGGGGACGGACCCGGGGTGCTGCTCGTGGCGGGTACGGGATCGATTGCGTGGGCCCGGAGCCCGGACGGAGGCGTGCGGCGGGTGGGCGGCCGGGGTCGGCTCCTCGGCGACGAGGGGAGCGGGTACGCGCTCGGCCTGGGTGCGCTCCGGCTCGTGCTGCGTGCCTTCGACGGACGCGACGAGGGGACGGCGCTCACTCCGCTCGTGCTCGAGGCGTGTGGCGTCCCCTCGCCGGAGGGCCTCGTCGGATGGGCCGAGACCGCGTCCAAGGCGGATATCGCGTCCCTCGCTCCCGACGTGGCCCGGGCGGCCGAGGCCGGGGATCCCGGAGCACGGCGGATTGTCGACGGGGCCGTCGACGAGCTCGTCGCCCACGTGCGGGCGATCACCCCGGAAGAGCGCCCGGCCGTCGTCGTGTGGGGTGGTCTGCTGGCCGACGGCGGGCCGCTCGCTGCCCCCGTTCGGGAGGCCCTCGAGGCTCGTGGTCACCCGGTCGTCGAACGGGCCCTCGACGCGGCGCTCGGCGCCGCCCGGCTGGCGCTCGAAGCGAGGTAGGAGGCGCCGCTCGCTCCCGGCTCACCGGGGCATGTCAGATCGGCAGCTTCGCTCCGGCCACTCTGTCGGATCGACAGTTTCGATATCTCGTAAGTCGCTGCGTGCAATCATCTTGGCAGGATCGGCGCTCGGCGGGTTGGCACGCGGGTTGCACCTCCGTCGGGCGTGAATGCCAGCCCGATCCCCATCATCCACCCCAACCTCATGGAGGGAACCATGGCCATCACCAAGTACTCCGTCCGGCGCCCGAGCTACCGCAACTGGGCCGACATGGAGGACGTGCAGAACCGCCTCTCACGCTTTTTCGACGACACCTTCCTTCCGTTTCAGGGACGCGAAGGCTCGTGGATGCCGGCGGTGACCGTCTCCGAGACGAAGGAGGCGCTTCTCCTGACCGCGGAGCTGCCGGGTCTCGTCGAGGACGACATCTCGATCGAGCTCGAGAACAACGTCCTCACCATCGCGGGCGAGAAGGTTGAGACCCGCGAGGAGACCGATGAGGAGCGCAAGTTCCACGTGTACGAGCGCGGCTTCGGCGCCTTCAGCCGCTCGTTCACGCTCCCGCGCACGGTGGACGGCCAGAACATCGTCGCCACCTTCGACAACGGGGTCCTCTCGGTCAGGCTGCCGAAGGTCGCCGAGGCGAAGGGCCGCCGGATCGAGATCTCGAAGTAGTCGCGGCGCGACCTCGGTGGATGCCTCCGCGCATCCACCCCGACGGGCTCCGGCACCCTGCCGGGGCCCGTCTTCGCATCCGGGCACGACGCGCGGGTCCACCTGGGCTTGTCGAGCTCGACCCTTCAGTCGCCGAGCACCTCCCGGAGCTCGTGCAAGAGCTGCGGGCTCAGGGCACCGCGTACGGGGCCGGTCGCGAGGTCGAGCTCGCCGCCGTCCGGTCGGGCGAGCACGCCGCCCGCCTCCCGCACGATGATCAGCCCGGCGGCGAAATCCCACGGCATGAGGACCTCCTCCCAGAAGGCGTCGAGCGAGCCCTGCGCCAGGTAGCAGAGGTCGAGCGCCGCCGAGCCCACGCGCCGGACACCGGACGACGAGCGCAGGACCCGATCGAGCTGGCCGAGGTAGCGCGGCATCGCGTCGAGGAGCTTGAACGGGAAGCCGGTCCCGACGAGTGCCTCCGCGAGGGGCCGCTCCGAGGAGACGGAGATGCGACGACCGCTCCGGAACGCGCCCTCGCCCTCCGCGGCCCACCACCGTTCACCGGTCGTGCCGTGCGTCACGGCCCCGGCCACGGGCCGGCCCTCCACCGCCACCCCGACCGATGCGCAGTAGTGCGGGTGCTCCTGCAGGAAGTTCGCGGTTCCGTCCAGCGGATCCACGATCCAGAGCGGCCGGCCGTCCCACCCTGCGAGCTGCTCCTCGACGGGCTCGTCCGACTCCTCGGCGAGCAGCGCGTGGTCCGGGTGCCGACTCCGGATGACCTCGAGCGCGGCCTCCTGGGCGTCGAGGTCGGTCTGTGAGACGTAGTCCGCCCGCGCCTTCCGGGACGCTCCCGCGAGCACGACCCGCCCCGCGTCTCTTCGGTGGATCGCCGCGGCCGCGTCGGCGGCCTCGCGCGCGGTGCGGAGGAGTGCGTTCACAGGAGTCGTTGGCGGCGGGAGGGGACGCGCTAACTTAGCGGCGCTCCGACCCTTGCCGGACCCGACATGACCCCGACCGACCCCCCTTCGAGGAAGAAGCGCATCTTCAGCGGCATGCAGCCGTCCGGCGAGGCGCACCTGGGCAACTACCTCGGGGCGCTCCGGCGCTGGGTCGAGATGCAGGACGAGCACGACTGCATCTGGTGCATCGTCGATCAGCACGCGATCACGGCCGGGGGCGATCCGAAGGAGCTCCCGGGCCACGTGCTCGATCTGGCCGTCTCCTACCTCTCCGTCGGGCTGGACCCGGAGAAGTCGATCATCTTCGTCCAGTCCGACGTGCCGGAGCACACGGAGCTCGCCTGGCTCTTCAACGCGGTGACGCCGATCGGTGATCTCGAGCGCATGACCCAGTTCAAGGACAAGGCGCAGCGCTTCGAGTCGATCCCGGCCGGCATCCTGAACTACCCGATCCTGCAGGCGGCCGACATCCTGCTCTATAAGGCCGACGGCGTCCCCGTGGGCGAGGACCAGAAGCAGCATCTGGAGCTCACGAGGGACGTCGCACGGAAGTTCAACGCGGCGTACGGTGAGACCTTCCCGGAGACGGAGCCCCTCATCGAGAAGGGGGTGGGGCGCATCCTCGGGCTCGACGGGGAGGCGAAGATGAGCAAGTCGCTCGGGAACACCGTCCCCGTTCTCGCCGGGCCCGACGAGGTGTGGGAGCGGGTCCGCACCGCGGTCACCGACCCCCAGCGGATTCGCAAGACCGATCCGGGCCGCCCCGAGGTGTGCAACGTCTACTCGCTCCACCACTTCTTCGCGGACGGCGACGTCCTCGAGGACATCGCGACGCAGTGCCGCGGGGCGACGCGTGGGTGCGTCGACTGCAAGCGCATCCTGTCGGACAACATCACGGAGCGGTTCACCCCGTTCCGTGAGCGCGCGGCGGAGCTCGTGGAGAAGCCCGAGCGCGTGCGGGAGATCCTCGACGACGGAGCCGTGCGCGCCCGAGCGATCGCCGGCGCGACGATCACCGAGGTCCGCGACCGCATGGGCCTCGACTGGCGCGCCTCGATCGGCTGAACCTCGGCAGGGTAGCGGGGCAACATCTCGGTGACCCTCGACCCACGACAGGAATTCGTTCCCCTGCCCGACGCGGCTCCGTATCTTCGGCCTGAACGGGTCCAGTCACGCCTGGAGAGGGGTGCATGCAGGAACTCTTCAAGGCCGCGGTCGAGCGCGGCGCGAGCGACATACACATCAAGGCGGGCGACTTCATGCGCGCCCGCATCCACGGGGAGCTGCAGGCGCTCACGCAGCAGAAGCTGACCGTCGACCAGGTGAAGGGGATCGCGATGCAGCTCATCCCCCACCAGGACGACCGCGACCGCTTCGAGAAGCTGCTGGACTACGACTGCTCGTGGGGGATCCCCGGCGTCGGGCGCTTCCGCGTGAACATCATGAAGCAGCGCGGCTCTCCGATGATCGTGATGCGGTCCATCCCGATCGAGATCCCCTCCGTGGAGGATCTGGGGCTTCCGCCCATCATCAACCGGATCGCGGCGTTCGAGCGGGGCATGGTGCTCGTGACGGGCGTGACGGGGTCCGGGAAGAGCTCGACGATGGCGGCGATGATCAACTGGATGAACCGCCACAAGCGCCTGCACGTGGTCACGCTGGAGAACCCCATCGAGTTCCTCCACCGGGACAACCAGTGCTCGATCACGCAGCGTGACATCGGGACCGATACCGACACCTTCGAGAGCGGGCTGCGCTCGGTCCTGCGGCAGGACCCGGACGTCATCCTTATCGGCGAGATGCGCGACAAGACGACGATCGAAACCGCGCTCAAGGCGGCGGAGACGGGCCACCTCGTCATCTCGACGCTGCACACCAAGAACTCCGTCCAGACCATCTCGCGCATCATCGCGGTCTTCGAGCCGAGCGAGCAGGAGATGATCCGGGTGCGCCTCTCGGAGTCGCTCCAGGCCGTCGTGTCGCAGCGACTGGTGCAGCGCAAGCAGGGAGGACGGGTGGCGGCGATGGAGGTCATGCTCATGACGTCCACCATCCGGGACTGCGTGCGGGATCCGGAGCGCATGGAGGAGATCCCCGACCTCATCGAGGAAGGACGCAGTCACTACGGGTCGCAGACGTTCGACCAGCACCTCATGGGGCTCGTGCGGTCCGGTGAGGTCGACTTCGACGTCGCCAAGGCGGCCGCGAACAACCCGTCCGACTTCGACCTCAAGATGAACATGTTCGGAACCGGCGCCTCCGGTGCGGGTGGTCCTCAGGGCACGTCGGGCCTCGCCGACGAGATGACCAAGATGATGGGAGGCTGAGCGCCGTGGGCGCACCGATCGATCTCTCCGGCACCCACCTGCCGGTCACGACCCCGTTCGATGCGACGACCGGCGACCTCGACGTCGCGGCGTTTCGCGACAACCTGCGCCGGTGGTTCGAGCACCCCGTACGCGGCATCCTCATCGCCGGCTCCACGGGCGAGTCCGTCTTTCTGGACGACGAGGAGCGCCGGACGCTCGTCGAGGCCGCCGCGGACGTCGTGCCGGACGACCGCGCGGTGATCGCCGGCACGGGTGCGGAATCCACCCGGCAGGCGATCCGCCTCACGAAGGAGGCCGCGGCCGCGGGAGCGGACGCGGTGCTCGTCAGCCCGCCGGCGTACTACCGCGGCGCGATGACGCCCGTGGTCCTCGAGCGTCACTTCCGCGCCATCGCGGACGCCTCACCCGTGCCCGTCCTCGTCTACCAGGTCCCGCTCCGCCTCTCCACCATCGAGCTGCCCGCCGCCCTCGTCGGCACGCTGTCGGGGCACCCGAACGTCGTCGGCATCAAGGACTCCCGTGGCACGGTCGAAGGGGTGACCGAGCTCGTCGGGGCGACCCGGGACGACTTTCAGGTCCTCGTGGGCAGCGGCGCAGTGCTGCACCCGGCGCTCGAGGTGGGGGCCGCTGGCGGGATCGTCGCCGTCGGACTCATGGCGACGGCCGAGGCGGCCGAGGTTCCGATCGCGCACGCGGCGGGTGACGCCGACCGGGCTTCGGCGCTGCAGGCACGGATCGCTCCGGTGCATCAGCGGATCGTGGGCGGAATGGGCGTCCCGGGCGTGAAGGCGGCGCTCGACCTTCTCGGGCTCGCGGGAGGACCGCTGCGTCCTCCGCTCGCCGCCGTCGGCGAAGACCGCATCGCGGAGATCCGCACGATCCTGCGCGAGGCCGATCTGCTGGAGGGCGTTCCGGCCTGACCACGGCGGTCGCAACGTTCCAACCGCTCGGCCCGTCCCAGGAAGTACAGGTGCACGGGTTCGTTTGCGCCGATTTATCACACACTGTATAAGAAATGATTCGGACGTCGGGTAGCGGACACGGTTGGGGGGCGCGCTTCTGGCTCGCGCTCCTGCGTCTGTGCACACCGCCCGAGCACCGGGAAGCGCTGCGAGGGGACGTGGAGGAGGAGCTCGACACGCGGAGGCGTCGCGACGGCCCGGCCGAGGCGCGTCGCTGGCTCGCGCGTCAGGCGGTCCGATCCGTCGGCCCCGGAGTGCGTCATCGACTGTCGCCGACCGGCACGATCGGCTCGCGAAGCTCCGAGAGGGAGGGAACGACGATGTGGGGAAACGACGTGAGGCTCGCCCTCCGGGTGCTGCTGCGCCGACCCGCCTTCACGGCGACGGTCGTGGTCACGCTAGCCGTCGGCGTCGGGACGACGACCGCGCTCTTCGGCGTCTTCCGGGGCGTGTTCCTGGAGCCTCTTCCGCTGCCCGATTCGCACGAAGTGGTCGTCGTCATGCAGCACGCGGGATCCGGATGCTGCGGTCCCTCGTCCGGGCCGGACTACGTGGACTGGGTCGAGCGGCAGCGCTCCTTCTACGCGATGGCGATCCTGTCCCCGGGCTCGTTCACCCTGACCGGTCTCGACGAGCCGGAACGGGTGTACGCCACGCGCGTCTCGGAGAGCGCCTTCGACCTGCTGGGCGTCCCGCCCGCGTACGGCCGCGCGCTCCAGGACGGCGACGGGACGGGCGACGACGCGGTACTCCTCGGCCACGAGCTCTGGCGGAGGCTGTTCGACGGCGATCCGGGCGCGGTGGGCCGGACGCTCGAGGTGGACGGGCGCGTACGCACCGTCGTAGGCGTCATGCCCCCCGACTTCGATGTGCCGTCCCCGTGGCTGGGGACCCGACGGCACGAGCTCTACCTCCCCGTCCAGCCGGGCCTCTACGAGAGCGAGCGGGGCAGCCACTCGTACCCGGTCATCGCGCGGCTCGCCGACGGCGTCACCCTCGAGGCGGCGCAGGCCGACATGGACCGCATCATGCGGGAGCTGGCCGAAGAGTACCCGCGCACCAATGCCGATCGGGGTGCGCGGGTCTTCCTGATGCACGACTACCTTTTCGGACGCCACGGAGACCAGCTCCTCATGATCCTGGGCGCCGCCGGTCTGGTCCTCCTGATCGCGTGTGCCAACGTCGCGGGGCTCCAACTCGCCCGGGGCACGGCACGGGAGGCAGAGCTGGCCGTGCGCTCGGCTCTCGGCGCGTCGCGCGGCAGGATCGTCCGCCTTCTCTTCTCGGAGAGCCTCGTGCTGGCCGTGCTCGGCGGGGTGCTCGGCGTTGCCTTCGCGTTCCTCGCGATGGATGCGCTCAAGGGGATGATTCCGACCACGATCCCGCGGGTGCAGGACGTGGCGCTCGACCCGCCCGCCCTGGCGTTCGCGGTCGCCGCCTCGGTGCTCACGGCGCTCGTGTTCGGCGTGGTGCCCGCGCTCATGGCCGCCCGCACCGATCTGGCCAGCGGCGTGCGCGAAGGGGGGCGAGGCACCCTCGCCCCCGCCAAGGAGCGCGTACGCGACGCCTTCATCGTCGCGCAGATCGCGGTGGGCCTCGTCCTCGTCAACGGAGCCACCCTGCTCGTCCGCAGCTACACGGAGTTGCGGGGGCAGGCGTACGGCTTCGAGACGGAGGGCGTCCTGACGCTGTCGCTCGATCCCGACGGACCGCGGTACGACGATCAGGCGGCGCGCGAGCGCTACCATCGGCGGGTCGTGGAGGCCGTCGGGGCGGTCCCGGGGGTGCGCAGCGCGGGCTTCGTGTCGCGACTGCCGCTCGCGGGCGGAACCAACGGGAGCGTCCAGGTCGAGGGGTGGGAGCCGCGCGCCAGCACCGACGAGGGCCCGCTGGTGGAAGTGGTGAGCGTGGTGGGCGACTACTTCGCGACGATGGGAATCCCGCTTCTGCGCGGGCGGCTGCTGGAGCCGGACGACTCCATCCCGGATGCGGTCGGTGTCGTCGTGAACCAGGCGATGGTGGACGGCGTGTGGCCCGGCGAGGACCCGATCGGACGCCGCTTCGGCTTCGGTGACCCGCCCCCGTGGCTCACCGTGGTCGGGGTGGTGGGCAACGTCCGACAGTGGGGGCCGGAGCGGCCTGTTCAGGCGCAGGCGTACCTGCCGTTCACGCGCGGCTGGTCGGGATCGGGGTACCTCGCGGCGTACCTGGAAGGGGACCCGGCCGGCGTGCTGCGCGCGACCCGCGCGGCCGTCCTCTCGGTGGTCGCCACCCAGCCGCCGTCCGACGTGCGGGGCATGGACGGGCGCCTGGGGGCGCACTTCGCCCAGCGAC
>JANQME010000330.1 GCA_028280205.1 Longimicrobiales bacterium | reverse complement strand
GGGTAGTCGCGCAGAGCCGGATCGAGGGGCGAAACCTCGACCTCGCGCCGCGCGTCCGGGATCCCCGTGCGCTCGTGGACGGCGGCCAGGAGATTCGGGAGCGACGAGGGGTTGGCGTACCAGTCCCCACCCCCTTCGTAGCGGAGTCGGGCGACGGTGATGGTGTCGGCCGCGTCGGCGTTCGCTCCGCCCGGACGCGCGACGTCGTGGGCCCCCACCTGCGCGGCCGGCCAAGACGCCACCAGCGCCAGCATGATCAGCTTCATTCGTCCTCGGTCGCGTGTCCCGTGGGCGTCCCGGAGCCCCCCGTCGAGTCGTGCACGATACGGTACGCCTCGTTGCGCGCCAGGTCGAGCCGGCGCGCCAACTCGCGGGCGACCGCCGACGGCTTCATACCCTCGCGCAAAAGAGCCCCGGCCAGCCGCTCCGCGTCGTCGCGGAGCTCCTCCTCGTCGCCCGGGCCGTCCGCCGGCGCCACCACGACCGTGACCTCTCCCCGGGGAGGCCGCTCCCGGTAGTAGGCGGCGACCTCGGCGAGGGTTCCGCGCCGGAACTCCTCGTGGACCTTGGTGAGCTCCCGACCCACGCTCACCCGACGCTCGGAACCGCAGTGCGACCCCAACTCCTCGAGAAGCGACACCAGCCGGTGGGGGGACTCGAAGAGGACGGTGGACTCGGCCGATACGGCGACGCGCCGCAGATCGGCCTCCCGCGCCCGACCCTTGCGGGCGGTGAAGCCGAGGAAGGTGAAGCGTTCGGACGGCAGTCCGGAGCCGGCGAGCGCCGCCAGGACGGCACTCGGACCCGGAATCGGGACCACCGCGTGTCCGGCTTCGACGACGGCCGCCACCACGCGGTCCCCGGGGTCCGAGACGAGCGGAGTGCCCGCGTCGGTCACGAGCGCCAGATCCTCGCCGGCGTCCAGCCACTCGAGGACCGTCTCGACGCGCCGCTGCTCGTTGTACCGGTGCAGCGAGACCAGGGGGACGTCCGCTCCCACGTGGTCCACGAGGATGCGCGAACGCCGGGTGTCCTCCGCCAGCACACGAGAGACGGACCGGAGGGTCTCCGTCGCGCGCGCGGAGAGGTCGGCGAGGTTGCCGATCGGCGTGCTGACGAGGTAGAGGGTAGCCACCCGGGAAGATAGCGAACGCTCGTCCCGGGCGGCCCCCTGGCGGTGGTCGTGGTCGGGACCACGACCGGGGGTGGGCCTACAGGTTACAGGTGCTGCAGGACCTTGTCCTCGTACATGGCGCGCGGGCCCGCGCCCACGACCTGATCCACGAGCTCCCCGTCCTTGAAGAAGAGCACCGCGGGGATCGAGCGCACCGAGAAGCGCACGGAGGTCTGCGGGTTATGGTCGACGTTCAGCTTGCCGACCTTCAGCCCCTTCTCCTGATACTCGGTCGCCAGCGCGTCCACGGTGGGGGCGATCATGCGGCAGGGCCCACACCACTCGGCCCAGAAGTCCACCATGTAGAGTCCCCCACCCTCCTCGATCTCGTCGGCGAAGTTCTGATCCGTGATTTCGGTGATCACGTCGCTTGCCATCTCGTTCTCCTTGTAGCGTTCCCGGGCGATCCGTGCCAAGCTCGGCTCGTCCCGTCGACCCCTCGCGCGCCTGACGGCGCAGGTCGTTCATGTCCTCTGTCTCGTCTGCCGATCGCACGCTCGATCACGTGGCGATCGCGGTGCACTCCCTCGAGGAGAGCGCGTCCACCTACGAACTCCTGACCGGGACGACCCGTTCCTCCGTCGACGTGCTGGAGGAGCAGGGCGTTCGCGTCGTCTTCGTGGGCCGTGTGGAGCTCCTCGAGCCCCTCGCGCCCGACACCACCGTGGGCCGTTTCCTCGAGCGCCGCGGCCCGGGACTCCACCACGTCGCGTTCGAGACCGGCGATCTGACCGAAGAGCTCCGCCGGCTCGACGCGGCCGGGGTTCGACTCATCGACTCCGAGCCCCGCGCGGGCGCATTCGGACACCACGTAGCGTTCGTACACCCCTCGGCGACCGGCGGGATCCTCGTGGAGCTGGTCGAGCGACGCTGACCGTCAGCGCGCGGCCATGACGGCCTGCAGGTCGACCTGCTCGACGAGCCAATCGCCGTCGCCGGTCTGCACGACGACGAACGGGACCCCGGTCACGGAATCGCCGTCGTCGGTCGTCATGTCCACCATGACGCGCTGCGTCGGCACCGTTCGGCCCGCCACGCGTCCCTGGCCGATGATCCGGTAGTCCTGGTGCAGGAGGATCGAAGCGATCGCGTCCATGCGGATCTCCACGTCCTGCTTCTTCCTGCACGCGGTACCGCCGAACCACGAGCCGATCTTCTTGAAGGCACACCCGAGCGTCCCGCCGGTGTCCATGAGCGCTCCGTCCGACGTGCCGAAGAGGCTACCCATCGCGACGACGTCGCGCTCGTTGGCCGCCTGCAAGAAGCGCTCGACCGAGAGCTGGGCTCCCATCGACGGAGGCGGCGCGTCCACCTGCCGCGTCGTGCATGCGGCCGGAACGAGGAGGAGGGCGAGAAGGGCGACGCGGCGTGCGCTCATGAGGACGGTCCTCGGATCCCGTGATGACGTGGGTGCAATGTCGACAAACGGGCCCGCGTGTCCAAGGACTTTCGTCGCCCCTCATTTCGGGCTCGGGAAACACGGGGCCGGGCGGGCGGCCCGGCCCCGCACTCCACTACGTCTGCGCCGTGGCGGGCGAACCCTCCGGCGCGAGGTTCGAGGGCGCGACGACGTCGAAGGCGAGACGCTGGTCCGCGGCCACGCCCACCCGCATGGTCGTGCCTTCCGCGATCTCCTCGTCCAGCAGAAGGAGCGCCAGCGGATCCTGCAGGTAGCGCTGGATCGCCCGCTTGAGCGGCCGCGCGCCGAAGACCGGGTCGTAGCCGGCCTCCGCCAGGAAGGCCCGCGCCTCCTCGTCGACCTCGAGGTTCACGCCGAGCTCCGCGGCCAGCTTCCCGACGCGTCCGAGCTGGATGTCCACGATCCGGCCGAGCTGCGCCTGGTCGAGCGGCCGGAAGACGACCACGTCGTCGACCCGGTTCAGGAACTCGGGGCGGAAGTGGTGCCGGAGCTGTCCGCGGACGCGCTCCTCGACCCCCTCCCACTCGGCGTCGGCGCCGGCGTCCAGGATGTCCTGACTTCCGATGTTCGACGTCATGAGGATCACGACATTGCGGAAGTCCACCGTGCGGCCCTGCGCGTCGGTCAACCGGCCATCGTCCAGGATCTGCAGGAGGACGTTGAAGACCTCCGGGTGCGCCTTCTCGATCTCGTCGAAGAGGACGACGGCGTGCGGACGACGGCGGACCGCCTCGGTGAGCTGCCCACCCTCGTCGTACCCGATGTAGCCGGGGGGCGCGCCGATGAGCCGGGCCACGGCGTGCTTCTCCATGTACTCGGACATGTCGATCCGCACGAGGGCTCGCTCGTCGTCGAAGATGAATTCCGCCAATGCCTTGGCCGTCTCCGTCTTACCTACTCCCGTAGGTCCGAGGAAGATGAACGATCCGACCGGCCGGTTCGGGTCCTGCAGGCCGGCACGGGCCCGCCGCACCGCGTTGGACACGGCGACGATCGCCTCCTCCTGCCCGATGACGCGCTCGCCCAGGTGCGACTCGAGCTGCGTCAGCCGCTGCCGCTCGGACTCGAGCAGACGGGTGACGGGAATCCCCGTCCACTCCGCCACGACCGCGGCGATGTCGTCGGGCTCCACCTCCTCCTTGAGGTACCGCTTCTCGGCCTGGAGCTCCTCCAGACGGTCGGTGAGCTCGTCGACGCGCTCGTGCGCCTGCGGGATCTCCCCGTAGTTGATCTCCGCAGCGCGGTTCAGCTCGCCCGTCCGGGTCGCCCGGTCGGCCTCGACACGCAGCTCGTCCACGCGCGCCTTCAGACTCTGGATCTCGTCGATGACGTCCTTCTCCGCCTGCCAGTGCGCCTTCATGCCCTGACTCTTCTCGCGGAGCTCGGCCAGCTCGGACTCGATCGCCCGGCGGCGTTCCCGGGCAGCCCCGTCGGTCTCCTTCTGCAGCGCCTGCCGCTCGATCTCGAGCTGGGTGATGCGCCGCTCGACCTCGTCGATCTCCTGCGGCAGCGAGTCGATCTCGATGCGCAGCCGGCTGGAGGCCTCGTCGATGAGGTCGATCGCCTTGTCGGGCAGGAAGCGCCCGCCGATGTAACGGTCCGAGAGCTTGGCCGCCGCGATGACGGCGTCGTCGGTGATGCGCACCCCGTGATGGACCTCGTAGCGCTCCTTGAGCCCGCGCAGGATCGCCACCGCGTCCTCGACCGAAGGGGGTGCCACGTAGACGGGCTGGAAGCGCCGCTCGAGCGCGGGGTCCTTCTCGATGTGCTTGCGAAACTCGTCGAGCGTGGTCGCACCGACCATGCGCAGCTCGCCGCGCGCCAGGGCGGGCTTGAGCATGTTGCCCGCGTCGACCGCCCCCTCGGCCGCGCCCGCGCCCACGATCGTGTGCATCTCGTCGATGAAGACGACGTAGCGGCCGTCGCTCTCGGTGATCTCCTTGAGCACCGACTTCATCCGCTCCTCGAACTCGCCGCGGTACTTGGCGCCCGCGAGCATGGCGCTGATGTCGAGCTCCAGGAGCTTCTTGTCGGCCAGCGAGGTGGGCACGTCGCCCTCGACCATGCGCTGGGCCAGCCCCTCGACGATCGCGGTCTTCCCGACGCCGGGCTCGCCAATCAGGACCGGGTTGTTCTTGGTGCGGCGCGCGAGGACCTTGATCACCCTGCGGATCTCCTCGTCGCGGCCGATGACGGGGTCCAGCTTGCCCCGCCGGGCCTGGTCGGTGAGGTCGCGGCTGAAGCGCTCAAGCGCCCGGAAGCTCTCCTCCGGGTTGGCGTCGGTCACACGGTGCGAGCCGCGGATCGCCTCGAGCGCCTCGCGGACCTCGGCGGTCGTCGCGCCGAGATCCCGGAGGATCCGGCCGGCGTCGTTCTTCTCGCCGGTGAGCCCGAGTAGCAGGTGTTCGGTCGAAACGAAGTCGTCGCCGAGCTCGGCCGAGACGTCGACCGCGTGCTCGAGGGCCGTGCGCAGGTCGCG
>JANQME010000325.1 GCA_028280205.1 Longimicrobiales bacterium | reverse complement strand
ACGAGGAGCTCGCCGCCCTCCTGGAGCTCGGGCTCGCGGATCGGGTCGTCTCGGTGGGCACCCCGGTCGACGCCGACCGCGCCTGGCACCCCACGCTGAAGGCGATGATCGACTCGGGCGTCCCCGTCACGGGCACCGCCGGCTCGATCAACCTGGAGACGGTCGTCGACCTGGCGCCCGACGCGCTCTTCCTGCTCACGTGGATCGGAAGCCAGCAGGAGAGGCTCGAGACCGCCCGAGCGCTCGGGATCCCCGCGGTGGGGCAGCACATCTGGCTGGAGCCGACGCCGCTCGCCCGTGCCGAGTGGCTCAAGTTCTTCGCGGTGTTCCTCGATGCCGAGTCGGTTGCCGGGGAGCGCTTCGCCGCGATCGAGGCGCGGTACTCGGAGCTCTCCGCCGGGGCGCTCGCTCGACCCGGGAAACCGTCCGTGATGGTCGCGACCGTGGGCGGCGCCGTCACCGTGAGCGCCAACGACTTTCTCGTTCGCTACGTCGAAGACGCGGGAGGGGTGAACGTATTGGCCGACGCCGAGGCGCCGCCCTACACGGTGCCGTTCGCGCTGGAGGAGCTCGTGGCGGTGGCCGCGGACACCGAGTACTGGTTCACGAGCGCGCCCGACCAGCTCGATCGGCCCGAGCTGCCACAGACCGCGCTGCGGGCCGTCCGGGAGGGGAAGGTGGTGACGACGCATCACCAGGAACCGCTCAGCGGGCACGACTGGTTCGGCGACGGCGTGTTCCGAGTCGACCTCGTGCTCGAAGACTTCGTCTCGGTGCTCCATCCGGAGCTCCTGGCCGGACACGAGCTCACCTACTTGCGGAGGTTGCATCCATGAACGCGCGAACACGATCCGTCGCGGCTGCCACCGCCTTCCTGACAGCGATCGCCGCCCTTCCGGCGTACGCCCAGGAACGTCCGACGCTCGATCCCCAGGAATACGGGCGATGGGAGACGTTCCGGCCTCCGCGGGTCAGTCCGTTCGCGGACTGGATCGCCTGGCGGGTGACGCGCGTCGACGAGACGTCCGAGCTCCGCATCCTCGGGATCGAGAACGACAGCACCGTGGTCGTCCCCTGGGGCGAGGGCCAGGCGTTCTCCTCGGACGGCCGGTGGGTCGCCTGGCAGGTGGGCGTTTCCCCGGAGGAGCGGGAGCGACGCGGCGCCGACGATCCCGTCCGCCTCTCGGGCGAGCTCATGGATCTGCGGTCGGGCAGCCGACGCAGCCTGGGCGAAGCCGAGTCGTTGAGCTTCGACCCGACGGGCCGCTTCCTGGCGGTGAGCCGCTACGCCGAGAGTGACTCGGTACCCGGCTCGGACGTGCGCGTCCTCGACCTCTCCGCGGGCACCGAGGTCACCCTGGCGAACGTCTCGGCCTCCGAGTGGGCCGACGGGGTCCCGCTCCTCGCCATGACCCTGGCCACCGGGTCCGACGAGGGCAACGGAGTCCAGGTGCTCGACGCCGCCACGGGAGTCCTCCGCGGCCTGGACGCCTCCGGCTCCCACTACCTCCACCCGACGTGGCGGGAAGGCGGATCGGAGCTGGCGGTCCTGCGTTCCGACTCGTTGGCCAGCCGCGCCGATGATGGTGCGTTCACGCTCCTCGCGTGGACGGACCCCGTCGGTGGAGGCGGTCGCGTCGAGCTCACCTCGGCGTCGCCGGGGATCCCCGACTCGCTGCGCATCGTGGAGCACCGGCGCCCGGTTTGGCGGGCGGACGGTGCGCGCATCGAGCTGGGTCTGCGCCCCGTTCCCGCGGAGGCGGACGCCCCGGCGGCCCCAGATTCCGCCGCGTCGAGCACCGAGGCGGAGGCTCGGAAGGACACCTCTTCGGTCCAGATCTGGCATACGTCCGACGTACGAATCATCCCCATGCAGCGCGTGCAGGCGAACCGGGATGAGCAGCGCACCCTCCTGGCGGTGTGGACACCGTCGGAGGACCGGGTCGTCGTGGTCGGCACCGACCTGATGGCGTCTGCCGAGGTCGTCGGAGGTGGGCGTTGGGGCGTCGAGCGGAGTGACGCGGCCTATCCGCAGGGAGCCATGTTCGGACGCCGGTACGAGGACGTGTGGTCGGTCGACCTGGCGGACGGCACGCGACGGGCGGTCACCGAGCGGGTTCGGTACGCATGGGCCAGCCCGGACCGCGGGCACCTGCTCTGGTTCGACGGTACGGACTACCGGCTCCAGGACCTGGAGGGCGGAGCGGCTCGGAACCTGACGTCCGCGCTCGGCGCCACCTTTGCGAACACGGAGTGGGATACGCCCACGGACGGCCTTCTGCCCCCGCACGGGCTGGGCGGGTGGGAGGAGGGCGGTGCCGCGGTCTACCTGAACGATCGCTTCGACGTCTGGCGGGTGCCCTTGGACGGTTCGGACGGCATGCGGCTCACCCGGGGCGTCGAGGACGAAGTCGTCCACCGGATCCAGGACGTGGACCCGGACCGCGATGCTCATCCGGCGGGCGAGCCCCTCCTCTTCCAGATCCGGGACGAGTGGACCGAGGCCCGTGGGTTCGCCCGCTGGACCCCGGCCGGGGGATACGAGCGGCTGCTCCTCGAGGACCGGAGCCACTGGTTCCTGCAGCGGGCGGACTCCGTGGACCGATTCGTCTTCCGGGTCGAGTCGCGCGAGGAGTCGCCCGACCTCGTCATGACCGACGGGCGCTTCTCCGGGCGGCGGACACTGGCCGAGTCCAACCCCTTCCAGTCGGAGTACGCGTGGACGCGCACGGAGCTGGTCGAATACACGGACGCGGCCGGGCGCCGGCAGCACGGGGTTCTGCTCTACCCGGCCAACCACGATCCGTCGACGCGCCACCCGATGATCGTGTACGCCTACGAGATCCTCTCCCGGCAGCGGCACTACTGGGAGACTCCGTCGGAACGCGACTACTACAGCTTCACGGCCTGGACCCAGGAGGGGTACTTCGTGCTCCTCCCCGACATCGTGTTTCGCGCCCGCGACCCGGGGGTCTCCATGGCCGAAGCCGTCGGTGCGGCCGTGGAGGCGGTCGACGCCCGAGGCCTGATCGACCGGGAGCGCGTCGGATTCGTCGGCCATTCTTGGGGGGGCTACCACGCCACGTATCTGGCCGCCCGCACCGAGCTCTTCGCCACGACGATCGCCGGGGCCCCGTTGACCGACTTCGTGAGCTTCATGGGGCAGATCCACTGGAATCCGGGGATCCCCGAGCCGGACCACTGGGAGACGGGGCAGGCGCGGATGGAGGTGCCCTACTGGGAAGACCCGGAAGCGCACGAGCGCAACTCGCCGATCCACGGCGTGCACGAGATGTCGACGCCCCTCCTCATGGCGCACGGGAGCGACGACGGCGTCGTCGAGTTCTTCCAGGCCACCGAGTTCTACAACTTCGCGCGCCGCGCCGGGAAGCCGATGGTGCTCCTCGTCTACGAGGGCGAGGACCACGGGTTCACCGAGAAGGCGAATCAGATCGACTACCACCGCCGCATTCTGGAGTGGTTCCGCCACCACCTGAAGGGTGAGGCTGCACCGGAGTGGATCCGCGAGGGGATCCCGTGGAGCCGGCACGAGGAGGAGCGGGCCCGGGTCGCCGAGGACGGGCATTCGGCGCGCGAGCGCGGACGGTAGGTTGCCGGCGATCGTGGTGCGCGACGGCCCGACCGGGAGCGCCGGAACCGCGACGGTCGGCACGCGTGCGCTTCTCGTCCTCGGCTGTGTTCTGACCACGGTCGGCTGCGGCCAAGCCCCGCCGCAACCGATCGAAAACGCGCTGGTCGTCGACGAATCCGGCGCCGTCGTCTCCGGCTGCGTGAACGACTTCGAGCCGGATCGCGACTACTTCCCCGCAGAAGCCCGGCTCCAGGACGCCGAGCTCTTCGACGTTACCTACCATGGCTCGTACAAGCTCCTCGACATCGAGGCCGTCGGTGCGCCCGGCGGTGTGGCGCGCTACGTCCTGGTTCAGTGCGGGACGCTCGCCCCACCGGAGCACGCCGATCGCGTGCGCATCACGGTTCCGGCTCGCAGGCTCGCCGTCACACACTCGTACCTCCAGGAGGCGCTCGTCCTCCTCGGAGCGGTCGACCGGCTCGTCGGAGTGCAGCGCGCGGAGTACGCGGCCGCACCCGAGATCCGAGCCGGGATGGAGGCCGGGACGATTCTCTCGGTCGGGTCGGGGCCGCACGCCGACGTCGAGCTCATCACGGCGCTCGAGACGGATGCCGTCCTCGTCTACGAACCCTTCTTCGCGGAGTCCACGGCGCTCCTCGAGCTGGGCATCCCGGTCCTTCCCGTGTCCGACGGGCGCGAGCCGACCATGCTCGGCGCGACCGAGTGGATGATGCTCGTGGCCGTCCTGCTCAACCGGGAAGCCGACATGACCCGCATCCTGGAAGAGACGAGGGGTCGATACCATGCGCTGGCGGAACGAGTCCGCGACGTACCCGAGCGTCCGACCTTCATCGTCGGCCGACCGTACCGCGGCACCTGGTACCTTCCGAGCGGTCGGGGGAACTGGGCCCGGCTCATCGAGGATGCCGGAGCTCGCTACGTCCTGCGCGAGGATTCGACGTCGGGCGGGCGCGAACACGCCCTGGAGTCCGTCATCGATCGGGCAGGCGAGATCGAACGCTGGATCGGCGTCTCGGATGCGGCGTCGATCGAAGAGCTCGTGACCGACGAGCCTCGACTCTCCGGGCTCGCGGCGGTGCGCGACGGGCAGGTGTGGGCGAGCGACGCCGCCCGGACGCCCGACGGGTACAACCCGTACTGGGAGCATCGACTCCCGTACCCGGATCGCGTCCTGGCCGACCTGATCAGCGTCTTCCACCCGGAGCGGCTCCCGGGGCACGAGCGAGTCTACTTCCGCGCGCTCCCGAAGACGCCGAGGGTCGACGGGTGACCGGAGTCGCGGTGAGCGGAGCCACTCCGCCTGGAGGGACTCCGCCCTCCGGAGGCGCGAGCGACGGAGGGGCCACCGCCGGTGCGGAGCGGATCGCGGGAGCCGGATCCGTGCTCGTCTCGCTCGCCGGCCTGTGCGCCGTCGCGATTCTGCTGACCCTCTCCACGGGGACCGTCTCGGTGCCGAT
Source organism: Longimicrobiales bacterium (assembly GCA_028280205.1). Taxonomy (GTDB): domain Bacteria; phylum Gemmatimonadota; class Gemmatimonadetes; order Longimicrobiales; family Gaopeijiaceae; genus UBA2589. Next base: position 1,152 of record JANQME010000325.1, on the reverse strand, counting down.
CGGCGAGGTCGTGACGATCCTGACGGGCGGCGTCGCGGAGCGTGCTGCGTGGTCGCAGATCGTGCTCGAATTCCGGCTCCCGAGGGCGTCGACCGCCCTGCTCGGGGGCGCGGCCCTCGGCGCGGCCGGTCTCCTGATGCAGACCATCTTCCGCAATCCCCTGGCGGGGCCTTGGGTGCTCGGCGTCTCGGACGGCGCCGTACTCGGCGTCACGACGTACGCGGTGATGGTCGGCGCGGTCGCCGGCGAGTCGACGAGCTTCGTCCTGGGCGGCGTCCCCTTCATCGTGACGGCGATGCTCGGTGCGGTGCTCGTCCTCGCGCTCATCGGGGTGATCTCGCGGAGGGTGGGGCCCGTAACGGTCCTGGTCGCGGGGCTCATGATCGGCTCGATCGCCAAGGGGCTGGTCAGCCTCCTCTTCCACTTCCTCGACCGTGAACAGATGCTGATCGTCGAGGCGTGGACGGACGGGACCTTCGCCGCGACCCGGGTCGACGAGTTGACCTTGTTGGGCCCGCTGCTCGTCGTGGGCTTCGTCGCGGCCATCGCAGCCGCGAAGCCCCTGAACGGCCTTCTGCTCGGTGAGCGCGGCGCGGAGAGTCTGGGCGTTTCGCCGACTCGGACGCGGACGCACGTGCTGCTCACCGTGATGGTGCTCGCCGGAGGCCTGACGGCCTTCACCGGCCCGGTCGCCTTCCTCGGCGTCGCCGTCCCGCACATGGCCCGCGGCATCCTGAAGACGGCGGACCACCGCGTGCTCCTTCCGGGCGTACTCCTCCTCGGTGGCGCCCTCGGCGTGATCGCCGATCTCGTGGTGCACCTCCCGTGGTCCCAGCGAGTGCTGCATCTGAACTCGGTGACGGCGCTTCTCGGTGCGCCGGTCGTGCTGTGGGCCGTGCTCGTGCGCCGTCGGGGGTTTGCTTCGTGAGCGAGCACCGTGACGGAGTACGGTATTCGTATTACCGTAATACCATGCCGACGATCTCCTTCAAAGTTTCGCCCCGCGTGGCCGCTCGTATCCGGGAGCTCGCGCGTCGCGAGGGGCTGACGGTCTCCGAGTTCCTGCGCCGGCGCGCGACCGCGGCCGCGCCCAACGACGCTTCGCGGGCGTACCGGGTCGTCGAAGACCCTCTGACCGGTCTTCCGGTGATG